>CASEDW010000045.1 GCA_949286775.1 uncultured Eubacteriales bacterium
ACAAATCACAGAACAGATGAGTTCGGCGGTTCGATTGAAAACAGAGCAAAATTCCCGATTATGGTTCTTGATGCGGTAAGGGCGGCAATAGGAGAAGACTTCATTATAGAAGTAAGAATGTCGGCTGAAGACGGCGTAAAAGGCGGCATGACGATAGAGGACTGCGCAAAGTTCTGCAGCCTGATAGATGGAAAATGCGATATTATACATGTTTCAAACGGTCTCAAATGGAAGGGAAATGAAACGTATACATTTACTGACAGTTATGACGAACACGGATATAATGTCCGCTTTGCCGAAAAAATAAAAAAAGCCGTAAATAAATCAAAAGTAGCCGTAATCGGCGGAATAAACAGTCCCGAGTTCGCGGAAAAGATAGTAGCGGAAGGAAAAGTTGACTTTGTCGTTTTAGGACGTCAGGCCTATGCCGATCCTGAGTTTGCTAACAAGGCGCGGGACGGACACGAAGAGCTTATCCGCAGATGTATCCGCTGTTTCAAATGTTATCCGGGTTCTGTCGAGTGCGACGACGATCCTGTACTGACAATGACAGAGGAGGAAAAAGGCGCTATATTTACGCCAGCGGCCATGGGACGATGCTCGATAAATCCAAACTCCGGATTCGGATATTACGAAGACAGACTTCCGACACCGAAAGGAAGCAGGAGAGTCCTTGTAATCGGCGGAGGAGTCGGAGGCATGCAGGCGGCGATAACCGCTAAAAGACGCGGCCACGATGTTCTTTTGTGTGAAAAGAACGATGAACTTGGAGGCGTTCTCTTATTTACGAAAACAGATGAGGATAAAATTGATATTTGGAATTTTATTACGACTCTGAAAAAAGAAATAGAATACCTGAAGATTCCTGTTGAATTGAATAAAACTGTCGACGCTGGTTTTATAAAAGAATACAGTCCTGACGCAGTCATAATAGCAGCAGGAGCTCATCCGTCAGTTCCCGAGGTAAAAGGCGTAGAATATGCCATAGACGCTCTTAAAGTTTACAGCGAGCCTGAAAAAATCGGTCAGAATGTGGTTCTGATCGGAGCAGGGCTGACAGGATGTGAAGTGGGACTTTATCTGGCAACCTGCGGCAAAAATGTGACTGTTGTCGGCAGAAGAAACATAATCGCTAAAGAATCGATATGCATGCACAGATTTGCCCTTAAAAGAGAGCTTGAAAAGAGAAACGTAAAAACCATAACAAGCGCGCCGGTTAAAGAAATCAGAGCAGATGGAGTGGTCTATGAAAAAGACGGCAGTGAGCATTTTGTTGGGGCGGATACTATAGTTTATACGATGGGAATGACGCCGAATAACACCGATGAATTGGTTAAAGCCTGCGAAAATTGCGACAGATATATAATAGGTGATTGTTTAAAACCGGGTCAGATAGGAGACGCCGTCAGAGGCGGATATGACGCGGCGATGAAAATTTTATAATACTGACCACCTTTTCTTTATTTTATCACCTTTATGAAAGAGCTGTCCGACTATAAAATGTAAACATAATAAATGAGCATGCTTTTGAACCAAGTATGTTCTGTCTGGTAGGATAAAACCTATTTAAATGAAAAGGAGATGCAGGATGGGAGATAAGACAGTATTACGTCTGAATGAAGTGACAAAGAAATATCCTGGCGTACTCGCGCTTGACAAAGTATCTCTTGAACTTAAGGAAGGAGAAGTACATGCGCTTGTCGGCGAGAACGGCGCGGGAAAATCCACTTTGATCAAGTGTCTGTGCGGAGCTATCACACCGGATGGCGGAACGATTGAGATCGGAGGAGAAACATTTACGGAGATGACTCCGAAACTTTCCAGGGAACATGGAATAGAAGTTGTTTATCAGGAATTGAACCTGATCGAAGGACTTACTGTTGCTGAAAATGTCTGCTTTGGAGCTAAATACGGAAGATTCGTAAACTTCAAAGTTTTAAATCAGAAGACAAAAGAAGTATTCGACAAACTCAATGTAAAGATCGATCCTAAGAAACTTGTTCTTGAGCTTTCAACAGCGCAGATGCAGCTTGTTGAGATATCAAAATCGGTTTCAAAGGATGTTAAGATCCTTGTTCTCGATGAGCCGACGGCTCCTCTTACAGAAGAAGAGGTTACGCTGTTGTTTGATATCATCAGAACATTAAAATCTCACGGCGTAGCGATTATTTATATTTCTCACCGTCTCGACGAGATATTCCAGATAACTGACAGAGTTACGATAATGCGAGACGGAAAATATATCACGACCCTCAATACGGCGGAGACAAACAGAAACGAGCTTATCAAATACATGGTAGGCCGCGAGCTTAAGGATATTTATCCGAAACGAGGCGAGGTAAATACGGAGCCGATGCTTGAGATCGAAGGCGTATGCGGACTCGGAGACGAAAATATCACGATGCATATCAACAAGGGCGAGATCGTAGGTATCGCCGGACTTGTAGGAGCGGGAAGAACTGAGCTTGCGCGTATGCTTTTCGGAGCTGACAAGATGGACGCCGGAACAGTTAAGCTTGACGGACAAGTCGTAAAAGTTCATGATCCGGGAACAGCCATCAAACTCGGTATAGGACTTATCCCTGAGGACAGAAAGCATCAGGGCGTTCTTTTGGGATTCGGTATCGATTGGAACATATCGCTTACACATCTTCCGGGAATTTCAAAAGCTACTGTCGTAAATACAAAAACAGAAGCGGAACAGGCCGAAGAGTTTATTAAGAAACTTAGGATTAAGACTCCTTCAAAAAAACAGAAGGTAAACAATCTTTCAGGCGGTAATCAGCAGAAGGTTGTTCTTGCGAGAACTCTTGTCAACGATTCAAAACTTATCATTTTCGATGAGCCGACGAGAGGTATCGACGTAGGAGCCAGAGCCGAGATTTACAAACTTATAGATGAGCTTGCGAAAGAAGGCAAGGCAATCATGATGATCAGTTCAGATATGGAAGAACTTATCGGTATGTCAGACCGTATGTATATTCTTGCTGAAGGTCGTCTGACAGGTGAGCTTAAGAGAGAAGAGTTCACTCAGGAAAGAATTCTTACAATGATGTCTGATACAAAATAGGAGGGAGATTAATTCTTATGAAAAAAACAGCAAGAATTATAGAAAAATTATATATATTTCTTATTTTAATTGCGGCAATCGTTTTCTTCGGAATTGCAGCACCAAACTTTTTTACATGGCTTAACCTTACAAACATTCTTATCCAGAACTCATACCTCATCATTGCTACTATCGGTATCGCGATGATCATGATCAGTTCGGGAGCCGACCTTTCGGTATCGTATCAGATCGGTATCGTATCGGTTGTTCTTGGTAAACTTATGACTAAAGCAGGCGTTGGCATTGTTCCTTCTCTTATAATCGCTCTTGCGGTTGGCGCTCTTTTAGGATCAGTAAACGGTATCTGCGCTATCAAACTTAAAGTTCACCCGATGGTTGCTACAATGGCTACCATGACTATCTATCAGGGTATCGCGTTCGTAAGCTCTAACTCAGAGACATACTTCGATTTCCCTGACGCGTTCAAGACAATCGGACAGGGCAAGATCGGACCTATTCCTATCTGTGTAATCCTTATGGTTATCGCGGTTCTCGTAGGATGGTTCCTTCTTAACAAAACATACTTCGGACGTTACGTATATTCGCTCGGCGGAAATGAAGAAGCTACCCGTCTTGCAGGTGTAAACACAAGAAAAGTTCGTATGATGATCTTCCTCATCGCAGGTCTTTTCGTAGGCGTATCTGCAATCGTTCTTACTGCACGTACAGGATCAGCAAGCGCCGGTATCGCGTCAGACGCGATGTTCTCATGCTTCACAGCCTGCATCCTTGGCGGTATTTCATTCGCAGGCGGCGGCGGAAACATCCTCAACGTTATCATTTCAGTTCTCATCCTTGGAGTTCTTTCAAATGGTATCCAGATGATGGGTGGTTCTATATACGCTCAGTATATCGCAAAAGGTATCCTTCTTGTTGCGGCTATCGCATATGACAACTACCAGAAAGCAAGAAGAATGCGCGAGGATAAATAAAAATAATAAGCGGGGATGCGGAAGTGCGAAGCACGGAGCAGCCCGTATTATTAAAAAAAGAATAAAAAACCAAGTGTGCTGCCGTGTTTGCGGCAGCCGCTTTTGTATAAGAGCAAGTAACGAAAAAACGTTAGGAAACTATAGAAAGCGAGAAAAGATATATGGCAATAATAGTTATTGACGGCATATCACTTGAAGTGCCCGATAATAAAAACGTGCTTGAATGCGCTCTTGAAAACGGCATCTATATACCTCATCTGTGCCATCATCCTGATCTTCCGGAAAACGGCTCGTGCCGTATGTGTATCGTTGAAGTCGAGGGACAGGAGGGTGTTACCACTTCCTGCACATTAAGAGCTAAAGACGGCATGGTAATTACAACAAAAAGCGACAGAATAAATAAGCTCAGAAAATTATCGATGGAACTTCTTCTTGCGTCCCATCCGGAAGACTGTTCCACATGTCCTAAATACGGCGATTGTGAGCTTCAGACGCTTATTCAGTATATCGGAGCTTCCACAGGACGTCTTCACTCAAGAGTAAAGGGATTTAAAGAGAATACTGAAAATCCTCTTCTCATCCACGATATGAACAGATGCGTTCTCTGCGGCCGCTGTGTCCGCGCCTGCAACGACCTTAGAAAAGTCGGCGTTCTTCAGTATAATCAGAACGATATGGAAACTTATGTCGGAACGCTTCACGACAAACTTCTTAAAGACGTAAACTGCCGTTTCTGTACGGCATGCGCAGAAGTCTGCCCGACAGGTACTATCAGAGACAAACTTCAGGCAATGAATACGGAATATACAAAAGAGGAGCTTATCGTTCCGTGCCGCACCGAGTGTCCGGCGCATACCGATATTCCGCGTTATATCAGATTTGTAAAAGAGGGCGACTGCGACGCGGCAGCGGCTGTAGTGCGTGAAAAAGTTCCGTTCCCTCATACTCTCGGACTTATATGTACTCAGGCATGCAGAACTAAATGCAAGAGAAGCGAAGTCAGCGAAGGAATGTCTATACGCGAGATCAAACGCTACGCGGCTGAGCATGACACAGGAAAATACTGGAAGGGTAAAGGCAAACAGCTTCCTGATACAGGCAAAAAAGTATGCGTAGTAGGAGGAGGCCCCGCGGGACTTACGGCTGCTTATTATCTCAGAAAACAGGGTCATGACGTGACCATAAAAGAAGCGCTTCCTGCTATGGGAGGAATGATGTCGTATGGTATCCCTTCATACAGACTTCCGAGAGAAGTTGTGGCAAAGGAAGTAAAAGTAATCGAAGATCAGGGCGTTAAAATGGAAACAGGCGTAAAAGTAGAAAAGCCTGTTGAACTTTTAAATGAATACGACGCTGTGCTTATGACAATAGGAAACCATATGGGAGTAAGACTTCCGATGAAGGGAAATCATCTTCCTGAGGTGCTTGTAAATATCACATTCCTGCGCCAGGCAAGCCTTGGACAGGAAACAGGAATGGGCAAAAGAGTAGTTGTTCTTGGCGGCGGAAACGTGGCATTTGACTGCGCGAGAACGGCAAAAAGACTCGGAGCCGAAGAGATACATCTTGCATGCCTTGAGGCGCGCGATGTCATGACTGCTGACGAAGAGGAGATCACTCAGGCCGAGGAAGAGGGAATCTTCGTGCATCCGGCTCAGACATTTGAAAGAATTACAGGAACTGAAGAGGGTCACGTAACAGGCGTTGACTTTATGAATGTCCGCAAGTTCTATTTTGATGAGAACAGAAGACCGGTGATCGAAAAAGAGGAAGGCTCTGAACATCATATCGACTGCGACACCGTAATATTCGCCACAGGCCAGTGGGCTGATCTAACCGAAGAAGCGGGACTTGAGCAGGGCAGAGGAAACAGTATAGTAGTCGATGAAAATAAAAATACTTCAGTTAAAGGAATTTTCGCTGCAGGCGACTGCATCTACGGCACGAAGTCTGTAATCATGGCGATCGAGTCAGGACGAGAGGCAGCCACAGAGATCGACAAATTCCTGGGCGGAGACGGAGATATTTCTGAAGTTCTCGCGCCGCCGCAATTTGCTGATCCTGCGATCGGAGTTATAGAGGGCTTCGGAGATCTTAAAGCTGTAGGCAAAAAGATCCTTCCAGCAAAAGAGAGAGAAGATAACTTTAATCAGTTTGATTTCGGAATTTGCGACAGCGATATATGCGCCGAAACAGGCAGATGCCTTCAGTGCGATTTAAGAACGCAGATACATGGCGCAAGACTCTGGACACAGTATTCATGATGGAGGTTTGGTTATGAGTTTAGATAAAATAAACGCGATGAGCTCAGAGGAGATTATAGCAAAAGCAGCCGGCCTTCTTGAATTTGGCTGTGACAGAACGCCGGTTATAGAAAAATGGAAAAAAGTAAACGAAGAAAGAGAATTTCAGCCTAATCCTATCGCGGCTGTAGGCGCTCTTAATAACGCTGATTTAAATAAAGCGCTCCTTGCGCTCTTAAGAACAGAAACAGACAAGGTTTTTACAGGCCTTTGTATCGCCGCAAAAGCAGTAAACGCCGATGTTAAGATTATCTGCATTCCGAAAGACGAAGAAGTTCTGGCAAAAGAAATTTCTGAAAAGGCGGAGCAGTACGGCATAAATGTTGAACTTGGAATAGTGAATGTCAGAGCTACAAGAGGCGGGGCATATCATCATTTTGAGACTCTTATTGCCCTTGCTGAAATTATGGAGGACGCTTACGAGCCGGGCACGTATATGGCCGTTTGCAGAGACGGAAAAACAGGTGACATAAAAAAGATTTCCTATGGAACAAAGGTATCGGATGTGATAGGAGATTCTGAAGGAATCAGGGCGTTTGCTCTTGGAAATAAACTCTACGCGCCTGAAAATATCGATATGGCGATCGAGGAAAATACAAATATCTCAAACGGTGTGATAACTGTATTTTCTGATAAATGCTGTATGGTACATGAAGCGTGTGAAATAACTGAAAGCTACAGAAAGGCAAGCTGCGGAAAATGTACTTTCTGCCGTGAAGGGCTTATTCAGATCAGCGCCATGTTAAAAGATATAACAGAGGGACATGGCGAAAAAGAATACACGGCGATCATACAGGAACTTGCGGAAGCCATGAGCTTTTCAACGCAGTGTTCTATAGGAGAAACGGGAGCGCAGTTCGCTCTTGACTCAGTGAATATGTTTGCGGATGAGTACAGCGAGCATATCAAAAAGAAAAAATGTAAAAACAACGTATGCAGCGCTTTCAGCAGCATTTATATCGATCCGATTGCCTGTGTCGGATGCGGAGACTGTATGGATGAATGTCCAAAGGAAGCTATTGAAGGAAAACCGGGCTATATTCATATGATAGATGAATATGAATGTGACAAGTGCGGAAAGTGTATTCCTGTATGCGAGGAGGAAGCGATCATAATAACAACAGGCCGTGTTCCTAAGCTTCCGACAAGACTCGTTAAGGTCGGCAAGTTCAAAAAACACTGAAATATGCGCTTTAAGGACAGTAAAATTTTGCACCTATCCATAATTTTTTACATATTAATTTTTTTCGATTGATGTTAAAATTAAACCAATGTTAATGTGAAATCACCCGAAAAACAAAGGATGAACACAGGAGGATAATATGTCAGAGAAACGTAAAAAAGTAGTAGGATTTACAGCCGGCAGAAGAGGCGGAAATACAGAGATTTATATGAAAGTCGCTCTCAACGCGATCAAGGAAATGGGAATCGACGTTGAACTTATCAGACTTCATGAGTGCGATATTCATCCATGTACAGACTGCGTAAGAGGAAAATGCTATGTGGCAGGACCCGGAGCATGTATCTGGAAAGACGATGTTGAATGGCTTTCACAGAAATTCCTTGAGTCAGACGGATATCTTCTCGGAGCGCCTGTATGGTCTCTTGGACCATGCGGAATCGTTTCGGATTTCAGAGACCGTGTATTCGGACCAAAGATGGACCTTGCAGGATGGGAAATCAACGGCGGATCACCTGAATGGGCAAAGGGACAGGTTAAACAGCGCCCGGGCGCGCTTATTTCAGTAGGCGGCGCTTTGACAGAGCATTGGACATCACTTGGCCTTGCAACTCTTTATACAACAACTTTCTCAGCACAGACAAACGTAGTTGATCATATGAATGTTTATCAGGTAGCTGATCCGGGCGAAGCTCTTATGAGAAAAGATTATATGCTCAAAGCTAAATACCTCGGACAGAACCTTGGACATGCTGTTCTCAATCCGCAGATCGACTGGGAAGGAAGATGGCTCGGAGACCTCAACGACGGAGAGGCTTGTCCGGGATGTCATTTAAGCACAGTTATCGCAAAACCGGGACGCAACTATGTAGAATGCGTAGTCTGCGGACGTAGGGGAAATATTTCTCTTGACGAAAACGGCAACATGAAATTCACATGGCCGGAGGACAACAGAGACCGTCTTAAGATGATGGGTAAATTCGATCATATGCGCGAGATCGCCCGTCATACTGAAGAAATCTACAGCCCTCATGTAGATGAAATTCAGGAAGAATACAAGAAATATAAAGCAATGGAGGACTATGTAGTAAAAGCTCCTTCAAGATGCAAAAATAAAGAGTAATACTTCTTTAAGAAAATGATAATATAGAAAATGATACAAAAAAACTGTCGTAAAAACGGCAGTTTTTTTTGCTTCAGGAAATGAAATTTTTCAAATCATCGAGTATAATTGCGACTTTTAGCCGCGTCTCTTCTTTTTCAAAAGAAATCCGTTCAAAGGGTTTGATATAGTAGCCGTCGTCTTTGGCTATTTCGATGCTTTCTTTGAAATTAAAATCAAAAAAGAAGGCGAGAAAACTGATCCATATATCGAGTCCTGTTTTTCTGATGGTTTTCGGAATTGTCCTGTGTTCTAAAAAACAGTTCATGACGTCTCTGGTAACGGTTTCTTTTGAAACCTGCTCGTATGTTTCGCCCATGGTATCTGTCATTTCCTCGCAGGCGAAGACGCGGAATATGTCGCATTTATCGGCGTCGCGGATCAGCTTGCAAAGAGTAAGAGTTTCGCCTGTTATATTCGGATCTATGGCATAGACATTGTGATTTATTATGGCGGTGATTACCTGCTGTTTTTCGCTGTCTGAAAGAGGATAAAGTAAATTGTTTTCAACTATTACTTTGCATCCGAGCTCGGCGTGATTTACCGACAGGTTATCGAGAAAAGTCTTGTATTTTCTGACCTGCTCGAATCTGCCGATATCGTGAAAGACGGCGCAGATTTCGGCGAGATATTTTGTGTGTTCAGGCAAATTTAAGAGGTTCGTAAGTCTGTTCATTACACCGACAACAGCCATTGTATGGACAACTTTTAAGTTAATCATTCCGTTTGAAAGATCATAATTTGAAGTATATTTATCAAAGGCTTCTTTTGCCCACGGCGCGTAAAATTTCATGATGGGGTGTCTCCTTGCTGTATTTTTTTGCAGTCTTTATAATATCATGAATATAAGTGTATAAAAATAGTAAAATTTTAAAGAATATAACGTAATTGCATTGAAATTCTTATTGATTTAATATATTATTTATAAGTGTTATTTGATCTTATTTAGAGGAGAGACATTATGTACAACTTAAAATGGACAAATAAGTACAGCTGCGAAACAGGTTATGTAAAAAAAGTCAGCAAAGCAAAAGGATATTTCGAAAACACATTCGAAAAAGCAGAAGCTAAAAAGTATCGTTCAATGAAAGCCGTTCAGACAGATATAGAATTACTTACACAGTTAGGCGAAGCAGTTAACAACGTATTTGAAGCTGAAGAAATGTAAGTACTTATTTAAAAATGAAAAAAGAAAGGAAAACCGGACAGATGCAAGATTTCTGCCCGGTTTTTATTTTGCTTTTATATATATGAATCATGGTGTATACTTATAGTCAAAGAGCGACAACAGAATTACACTGTAAAATCATAAGAAAGGATATACATTATGGATTGTATTTTTTGTAAAATAGCTAACGGAGAAATCCCTTCGTCGTCGATATATGAAGATGAAGATTTTAATGTGATACTCGATTTAGGTCCGGCGACAAGAGGACATGCCCTCATACTTCCAAAGCGTCATTATGCCGATCTCTTTGAACTTCCTGAAGAAGAGGCGAAAAAAGCCATATGTCTGGCAAAGAAGCTTCTTCCGGCGATAAAAAAGGGACTCGGATGCGACGGCATACAGCTCGTTCAGAACAACGGCGAAGCGGCGGGTCAGACTGTATTTCACTATCACCTGCACTTGATTCCGGCATATAAAGAGGACGGCCCGGGAGCGCGCTGGAATCCGGGAACGCTTTCGGAGGAAGATAAGGAATTGATACCGAAACTTATAAAAGAAAACCTATAAAAATTTTTATAAAATAACTTAATATAATACAAAAAGCGTATTATAAACGTGTTATTTTATAAAAGAAAATTCGCAGATACAAAGGAGATACTTTAGATGACTCAAAGAGAAGCGGTTTACGCTATGTTAAAAGGCGAAAAGCCTGACGTTATCATCAACGGATGGGAGCCGTTTGCTTTAATTATCGATGATGTTATGATTCATCAGCAGGGTCCCGGACCAAGATATGTGGACGCATGGGGCGTTACTATGATACAGGAAGAGGGGCAGTTCGGAGCAATGCCTTCTGAAGCGGAAGAAGATCTCGTTTGTCCCGATATTACGGAGTGGAAAAGCTATGTAAAGGTTCCTGATCCTGATAAGTGGGAACTTGATTTTTCGGGAGCTTTCGCGCAGATCGAAGCTGCTAAGGCGCAGGGAAAGATCTTAACATCGTTTTTGCCGATGGGACCGTTTGAGACGTCCCACAATATTCTTGGATTTGAAGAGGGACTTATCGCGTATCTTGAAGAGCCGGAGGATATGAAGGAACTCGTCGATACGATTTTTGAATTCAAGAAAAAAGAAATAAAGATTCAGATAGAAAACTGGAAGCCTGAGTGTTTCCTTTTGCATGATGACTTCGGTTCGAAGCAAAACCTGCTCCTTCCGCCGGATACATGGCGTGAATTCTTTAAAGAAGGATACAGAGAACTGGCCAAGATGATCCATGAAAGTGGAGCGATCGTGATGCTACATTCTGACAGCAACAATGAACTGATAGCATCTGATCTGGAAGAAATCGGAATTGATATCTGGCAGGGCGTCCTTCCTACTGTAAATGTTCAGAAACTCCAGAAAGAGCTTAAGAAGATGGTTCTCATGGGCGGATATGATTCCGGAATAATCGACAGAGCCGATACTACTGATGAGGAACTTAAGAATGAAGTTATGCGTGTTATAAATGACTACGTACCGGGAGGAAGATTTATTCCGTGTATTTCATACGGCGGACCGGGAACATTTATGCCGGATACAGAAGAGAGAATCACTAAAGTGATAAGAAGCTTGTAAAACAAGACGAGGGGATTTGCCCCTCGTCTTATTATTTGGCATATTTTTCGATCAGATCCATAATGATCTTTTTGGAATCGGCGTTTGGGCTGGCATCCATCGCGTCGATGTATTTCTGACGGTTTTCATAGAGCTCTGAAACGCCTTTCATAAAGCTTTCAGGCGTGAGATCCTCTTCTTCGATAACCATACTGAAGCCCTGTTTTTCAAATGAACGGGCGTTCAATACCTGATCTCCGCGGCTTGCCTTGGCGGAAAGAGGGATAAGCAGGTTAGGCTTTGAAAGGGCGCATATTTCCGAAATCGCGTTAGCGCCCGCCCTTGATATAACTATGGACGCAAGCGCGAACATATGCGTAAGCTCTTTTTTGATATATTCATACTGCCTGTAGCCCGGAATATCATTTAAAGATTCGTCCAGTTTGCCTTTTCCGCAGAGATGAATGATGTTGAAATCTTTTAGGAGTTCGTCGAGGTTTTCTCTTACTGCGGTGTTTAAAACGACAGAACCGAGACTTCCTCCCATGACAAGAATCACCGGCTTATGATCTGTAAAACCGCAAAAACGGCGAGCCTCTTCCGGAACGCCTTTCATCAGTTCGTCTCGGATAGGGGTTCCTGTGACCACTGCTTTATCCGCCGGAAGATACTGAGCTGTTTCCGGAAAATTGCAGCATACTGCGCATGCGGATGAAATGCAAAGCTTGTTGGCCAGTCCCGGCGTCATATCTGATTCGTGGATGATAACAGGTACACCGAGAGCTTTCGCGGCTTTTACAACCGGAACGGATACAAATCCGCCTTTTGAAAATACTATGTCCGGCTCAAGTTTCTTAATCAGTTTTTTAGCCTCGGCAAATCCCTTTAAAACACGGAAAGGATCGGTAAGGTTCTTAATGCTAAGATACCTGCGAAGCTTTCCCGAGGAAATACCATAGTATTTTATCCCCATTTCAGAAATCAGCTGTCTTTCGATTCCGTCGTAGGAACCGATATACAATATTTCATAACCTTTTCTTTCAAGTTCAGGTATAAGCGCTATATTTGGCGTTACATGTCCGGCAGTTCCGCCGCCTGTAAGAATAATACGTTTCATAAAATCCACTCCTGACAGTTATTTTGTATTTTTTAAGTAATGAATTACCATGCGTTTTCACGTAATCAAAAATATGTGATTCTGATTTTATTTTAACCTCTTGGATAAAAATGTGAAAGCTATTTTAAAATAAATTTCCGTCTTCATCTTAAATTTTGCTGATACTGCTTGTCAAAAATGTAAATATGAAGCATTATAAACTTAAATGCCGCGCAGAAAAATGCGGTATTTGGTTTTAGGATTTAAAAGATAATTTACGGAGGATATACTATATGACAAAGGTAAAAATAGAGCCCGGCGTATGCGGATTTACGGCTATTGTGACGGCACAGTTAAACGATGATGAGGAATGCGACATAACGGCAGACACAAAGTGTCCTACGATAAATAAAATGATCGAAGAACTCGGCACGACATTTGACGGGATGGAAGTATGTCTTACAAGGCCGGGACAAAATGTTTTCTATGAGTTCGCGAAAAACAGCTATCCCGTGCATGCGGCATGCCCGGTGATAAACGGAATATTAAAGTGCATTGAAGCCGAAAGCGGACTTGCTCTTAAGAAGGACGCAAGCATCTGTTTTATTGATTAAGTCGCTTCAGATTATGATTTACTTTTTATTGAAGTTTGTATGTTTTTTTGGTATTCTTTATAAGAATATGCCTTTTAGGGACTGAAGGAACGGTAAAGTTATGTTTAGATTATGGGGAAAACTGGTAAAAGACAGCCGGTTGATAAAGTCGGAGACGATCGAAAGACCGGAGGAAGATACTCGTACTCACAAAATATTAAATTCTATAGAAGAACTTTGCAAAATATGGGATCTTGGAACACCTATTTGGCTTGATTCGACCATAAATGAATTTAAACGCCATAAAAAAGCGAGATTTTATTCTGATAATTTTATGGAAGAAATAGACTTTGATTATATGGAAATTCAGATTCTTGAAGAGTAATTCATACGGAAGGGAGAAAAGATGATCAAATTATTCAACGGCGGAGCTTATCTTGTAAACGGTGAAACAATCATCGAAGATAATGCGTCCGCATCAGCAATCTTAAAACAGGCTACAGGACACGATGCAGACAAACAGGAAGCGAAAAAAGGCACGATGGCTTATGACATTTTAAAAGCTCATAATACATCGTCAGACATGGATCAGCTTCAGATCAGATTTGACAAGCTTACATCGCACGATATCACATTTGTCGGCATTATCCAGACGGCAAGGGCTTCAGGACTTGAAAAATTCCCGATGCCTTATGTCCTTACAAACTGCCACAACTCGCTCTGCGCTGTAGGTGGTACAATTAACGAAGACGACCACATGTTTGGCCTTACATGCGCTAAGAGATACGGCGGAGTATATGTGCCGCCTCATCAGGCCGTAATTCATCAGTATGCAAGAGAGATGCTTGCGGGAGCCGGAAAAATGATCCTCGGATCTGATTCTCATACACGTTACGGCGCTCTCGGTACTATGGCTGTAGGCGAAGGCGGCCCAGAGCTTGTAAAACAGCTTCTCAACAAGACATACGACATCGCTATGCCGGGAGTAGTCGGCATTTATATGACAGGAGCGCCGAAAAAAGGCGTAGGCCCTCAGGACGTTGCGCTTGCCCTTATCAAAGCAGTATTTGACAACGGCTACGTAAAGAACAAAGTTATGGAATTCGTAGGACCGGGAATCGCGAATCTTTCAGCTGATTTCCGTATCGGCATAGATGTTATGACAACAGAGACAACATGTCTTTCATCTATCTGGAGAACAGACTCAAAGATCAAAGATTTCTATGATATCCACGGACGTGTTTCAGAGTATAAAGAGCTTAATCCTGCTCCTGTGGCATACTATGACGGAATGATCATCTGCGAGCTTGACAAGATCGAGCCTATGATCGCTATGCCGTTCCATCCGAGCAACGCGTATACTATCGACGAGGTAAACGCGAACCTTATGGATATCCTTGAGGATGTTGAAAAGAGAGCGGCTGTTTCCCTTGACGGAAAAGTTCCTTATACATTGAAAAACAAAGTTCGCAACGGAAAACTCTATGTTGATCAGGGTATCATTGCGGGATGCGCCGGCGGCGGATTTGAAAATATCTGCGCTGCGGCCGACATTTTACGAGGAAAGAGCATCGGTTCAGACGCGTTTACTCTTTCTGTATATCCTGCAAGTACTCCTATATATATGGAAATCGCGAGAAACGGCGTTATGGCCGATCTCATGGAGACAGGCGCTATCGTTAAGACGGCGTTCTGCGGACCTTGCTTCGGAGCGGGAGATACGCCTGCTAACGACGCGTTCTCAATTCGTCATTCAACAAGAAACTTCCCAAACAGAGAAGGTTCAAAGATCCAGAACGGACAGATCGCGTCAGTTGCCCTCATGGACGCCCGTTCTATCGCGGCTACGGCAGCTAACAAGGGATATCTTACTCCGGCGACTCAGTTTGACGGCGAGTTTACAAATCCTGTATATCATTTTGACAGCAAGATTTATGAAAACCGCGTATTTGACAGCAAGGGCGTAGCTGATCCTACAGTTGAGATTCAGTTCGGACCGAACATCAAGGACTGGCCGAAGATGCCTGCTCTTCCTGAAAATCTTATTATCAAAGTCGTTTCAGAGATTCACGATCCTGTAACTACTACTGATGAGCTTATTCCTTCCGGCGAAACTTCTTCTTACAGATCAAATCCGCTCGGCCTTGCGGAGTTTGCTCTTTCAAGAAAAGATCCTGCTTATGTAGGAAGAGCAAAAGAAGTTCAGAAAGCGCAGAAAGCTATCGAAAACGGCGAGTGCATGGCAGAGGCGCTTCCTGAGATCAAACCTGTAATGGAAGCGATTAAAGCAAAATATCCTGATGTTGACAAGACAAATGTGGGTGTAGGTTCAACTATATTCGCATGCAAACCGGGAGACGGTTCAGCGCGCGAGCAGGCTGCGTCATGTCAGAAAGTTCTCGGTGGATGGGCTAATATCGCATTTGGTTACGCTACAAAGAGATACCGTTCAAACCTCATCAACTGGGGAATGCTTCCATTTGTTATCGAAGAGGGAGATCTTCCGTTTGAAAATGGCGATTATCTCTTCATTCCAAAGATCAAAGAAGCGATTGAAAATAAAGACGATGTGATCACGGCTTATGTGGTTACGAAAGATATGAAGAAGATCGAGATGAAACTCGGCGATCTTACAGATGATGAAAGAGAGATCATCCTTAAGGGATGCCTTATTAACTATTATCAGGGTTGAGAAAATAAAGCATTAAAAAATCGGCGGTGACGCACAACGCGTTATCCGCCGGTTTTTTTACTTATGGTACGGCTCATTATTTATTATGCGGTAGCTCCTGTATATCTGCTCGAGCAGGATTACGCGCATCAGCTGGTGCGGAAATGTCATTTTAGAAAAGCTGAGTTTAAAGTCGGCACGTTTTAATATTTCATCGGAAAGCCCCAGGGAGCCGCCGATTAAGAACTGGATATGGCTTTCGCCGTTAATTCCAAGGCTGTTTATTTTATCCGCCAGTTCTTCCGATGAAAGCTGTTTACCGTCTACCGCAAGAGCGATCACATAGGCGTCGTCTTTGATATAGGAAGACAGCCTCGCGCCTTCTTTTTCCTTTATCTGTTTTATCTGAATATCGCTTGTTTTATCGGGCGTTTTTTCGTCCTGAACCTGTATGATATCCAGCTTGCAATATCTTGAAAGCCGCTTTGAATACTCTAAGATAGCGTCCGAAAGATATTTTTCTTTTATTTTTCCTACCGTTAATATTGAAATCTTCATAAATACCTGCCAAATGAAATATTCACATCATTATATCCGCAAATTTCGTAAAAATAAAGCGCGGATTAAAAAACATCGTAAAATCCATTATTAAACAATGAAATTACTGGAAAAAGGCGGATTGTTGATATATAATACATTCAAATACTTATTTGGAGGCACGATATGTCCGGCATTGCAGAATTAATTCGTACAGAAACAGACGGAACTTTAAGTTTCGGAAACCATACGCTTACAGAAAAAACAAAGCTTTCGGATTTTAAACACGACGGCGATATCTATAAAGTAAAAACTTTTAACGAGATCACCAGGCTCGAGAAAAATGACAAGCTCATTTATGAGTCTGTTCCGGGAACGACTGTTTATAACTTTGATTATTCGGGTGAGAGCGTCAGGTTTATGCTTGAGGGATCAGGCGACACGCAGCTGACTTTGGGGCTTAAGGAAGAGACGATCTACAGGATAACGGTGGACGATGAAAACATCGGAAGCATGAAGACTACGATGAGCGGAAAGCTTTCTATAAGTCTTGAAATTGACGGAAGTGTTCCTGTTAAAGTGGAAGTAAAAGAAATCGGTTAAATTTTAAATTCGGGGCTGCTTTAAAGCGGCCCTTTTTATTCGATAAAGGAAGAAACGCAAAAAGTGCGTCAGAAAAGAGGAAAAATGGCTAAAGATAAAAAAAGCGTGTTTTTCTGCCAGGAGTGCGGATATGAATCGGCTAAGTGGATGGGGCAGTGCCCCGCCTGCAAAAGCTGGAACACGATGGTGGAAGAACAGATATCAATAAAGAAAACAGCCACGGTTGGGACGGCAAAAAACAGGACTAAAACAGAGCCTGTCGCTTTGTCTAAGATCAAATTGGGCGAAGATGAAAGGATATCTACAGGCATCGGCGAACTTGACCGCGTACTGGGAGGAGGAATAGTTCAGGGAGGACTTATGCTCGTAGGCGGCGATCCCGGTATAGGAAAGTCTACGCTGCTGCTGCAGCTCTGCCAGAAATTATCCGCGCGGGATATGAAAGTTCTCTATGTGTCGGGCGAGGAGTCGCTGCGTCAGATAAAGATGAGGGCGGAAAGAATAGGTGAGTTTACAGACAGTTTAAAACTTCTGTGTGAAACCGATATAGGCCACATAATCGACTGCATAGAAAAAGAAGAGCCGAAGCTTGTGATCATAGATTCGATCCAGACTATGTATACCGAAGAGGCAAATTCTTCACCGGGTTCTGTTTCACAGGTAAGAGAGATCACCGGTACGCTCCTTAAACTGGCGAAATCTACGGGAATACCGATTTTTATTATTGGTCATGTAACGAAAGAGGGCAATGTAGCGGGACCGAGAGTTCTTGAGCATATGGTGGACACGGTGCTCTATTTTGAGGGCGACAGGCACGCTTCCTACAGAATATTAAGAGCCGTAAAAAACCGTTTCGGATCTACAAACGAGATAGGCGTTTTTGAGATGCAGTCGTCGGGACTAACAGAAGTAAGTAATCCGTCTGAATATATGCTCGACGGAAGACCAGACAACGCTTCAGGTTCTGTCGTCGCATGTTCGATGGAGGGATCACGTCCTATTATGATAGAAATTCAGGCCCTCGTATGCAGGACGAACTTTGGTTTTCCCCGCAGAACGGCGAACGGAACAGATTATACAAGGGTAAATCTCTTGATGGCTGTCCTCGAAAAAAGAGGACGAATGAATCTGTCAAATTCAGATGCTTATATAAATATTACCGGCGGTATCAGAATGACAGAGCCGGCGGTGGATCTTGGAATAGTAACTGCTATCATATCGAGTTTTAAAGACAGGCCTGTGGATAACAGGACAGTCGTGTTCGGCGAGGTAGGACTCAGCGGAGAAATACGCTCCGTAAGTATGGCGTCTCAAAGGGTTAAAGAAGCGGCTAAACTTGGATTTAAAAGAGTCATTCTTCCTAAAAGCTGCATGAGATCAGTTAAAGGGGAAAAGTTCGAAGACGTCGAACTCATCTACGTATCCGATATAAAAGAAATGATAGATATCATTTAATTGAAGCTTAATATACATTAAATCGGAATTAGCCATTTGAAAATGCTAAAAACTGTGCTATACTTTTTGCGCGAAATTAACAAAGGTAATAAGTTTTGATAAACAAATGGGAGAGTTTATATGATTATTAAGAGAGAAGATGTTCGAAATGTCGCCATTATCGCGCATGTAGATCACGGTAAAACAACCCTTGTAGACGAACTGCTTAAACAAAGCGGTGTATTCAGAGAAAATCAGACGGTACAGGAAAGAGTCATGGACTCAAATGATATCGAAAGAGAGCGTGGTATCACTATTCTTTCAAAAAATACAGCCGTTTATTATAAAGATACAAAAATCAACATAATCGATACTCCGGGACATGCCGATTTCGGCGGCGAAGTTGAGCGTGTTCTCAAGATGGTTAACGGAGTTATCCTTCTCGTAGACGCCTTTGAAGGCGCTATGCCTCAGACAAAATTTGTGTTGAAAAAAGCGCTGGAGCTTGACCTTAAAGTTATCGTATGTATTAACAAGATCGACAGACCGGAAGGCAGACCTGACGAGGTAGTCGACGAGGTTCTTGAACTTCTCATGGATCTTGACGCGACGGACGAGCAGCTGGACTGCCCGTTCCTCTACGCTTCTGCCAAGATGGGATACGCCGTCGCTGATCTTTCGGATGAACCAAAAGATATGACGCCTCTTTTTGAAGCGATCTTAAATGATATACCTGCGCCCCAGGGCGATCCTGACGCTGGAACACAGGTGCTGATAAGCACTATCGATTACAATGAATATGTCGGACGTATAGGTGTAGGAAAAGTAGACAACGGAAGCATTGCGGTAAATCAGGAAGTAATGCTGATGAATCATCACGATCCGTCAAAAAAGAAGAAAGTCAAAGTCAGCAAGCTTTACGAGTTTGACGGATTAAATAAAGTGGAAGTAAAGGAAGCTAACATAGGCTCGATCGTTGCTATTTCAGGTATTGCGGATATACACATCGGCGATACTCTCTGCGACGTTGAAAATCCTGAACCTATACCGTTCCAGAAGATTTCAGAGCCTACGATCTCGATGAATTTCCTTGTAAATGACTCGCCGCTGGCAGGCCGCGAAGGAAAATATGTGACGTCACGCCATTTAAGAGACCGCCTTTTCAGAGAATTAAATACAGACGTCAGCCTTCGTGTTGAGGAGACAGATTCAGCCGACTGCTTTAAAGTTTCAGGACGAGGAGAACTTCATCTGTCAGTGCTTATCGAGAATATGCGCCGTGAAGGTTATGAGTTCGCCGTAAGCAAGGCGGAAGTTATCATGAAGAAAAACGAAAGAGACCAGCTGCTTGAGCCTATGGAGATAGCTTATATCGACGTTCCGGAAGAATTTTCGGGATCGGTTATCCAGAAGCTTTCTGAGAGAAAAGGCGAGCTCAACGGTATGAGCCTTGGAAGCGACGGCTCAACAAGACTTGAGTTTACGATTCCTGCAAGAGGACTCATCGGTTTCAGAGGAAACTTTATGACGATGACAAAAGGAACAGGTATTATCAATACTACGTTTGACGGATATGCTCCGTACAAAGGCGAGATCGCGTACAGGAAACAGGGCTCGCTCATAGCGTTTGAAACAGGCGAAGCCGTAACATACGGACTTTTCGCCGCGCAGGCAAGAGGCACGCTGTTTATCAGCCCGGGCGAAAAAGTCTACGGCGGAATGGTAATCGGACAGAACGGCAAGGCGGAAGATATCGAACTTAATGTCTGTAAGACAAAACATCTTACGAATACGCGTTCGTCATCAGCTGATGAGGCGCTCACTTTAGTGCCTCCAAGGATACTTTCGCTGGAACAGGCGCTGGAATTTATTGACAATGACGAATTGCTGGAGGTAACTCCTGAGAGTCTTCGTATCAGAAAGAAAGAACTCGATCCGAGACTTCGTAAGAGAGCTGCGCAGAAAGCCAAGTAAGATTTGCAAAGGGGACATGAATTATGAGCTTAACACGCGAACAGATCGAACAGTTAAAAGAAAAGAGAAATGATACGAATTATTTTTCCAAATACAATGGAATTTTTATAAAAGAACTTGAAGACGGACACGCTCTTGTGGAAATGGTTGTTGATCAGAACAAGAAAAATCCGATAGGAACGGTTCACGGCGGCGCAGTATTTACCATGTGCGATAACGCGGGCGGCGCGGCGGCAACCTCTCTTGGATCAGCCGTTACGACGGTGGACGCCAATATCCACTATCTCAGGCCGACGTTAAACAAAACGCTGCTAAGAGCCGTAAGCACTGTCAGAAAGAACGGCAAAAACATAGTCGTATGCGATGTGTCATTACAGGATCAGGACGGACTTGAACTTGCATACGGAACATTTACTTACATGAAGCTCGAGCATACATATGCCGAGATGGGAATATCTAAATGAACAAAAGGGTGATTTCGTAAAAATGAAATCACCTTTTTTGAAACAGAGGATTATCTAAATGACTACAAATCAGATGAAATACTTTGTGACATTGTGCAAAACAAAGAGTTTTACCAAAACCGCTGAGTTGTTATATATAACTCAGCCCGCGATAAGCAGGCAAATTTATGCGCTTGAGGAAGAAATAGGTACCAGGCTTATTATCAGAGACAGCGGGAAGAAATTTGAGATCACCGCGGCAGGAAAAGCATATTATGAACTGTTCGATAAATTTCTTGACGAAAAGGAATATATCGACTTTATTACACAAAATTATGAGATAGAAAATGTCAGAAAAATAAAGATAGCTGCGCTGACTGGATGGCATTTGCCGAAACTTATGGCAAAGTGCAGAGAAGCTGTTCATGAGAGGATGGCTGAATATAATTTGGATCTTCATTTTGAGTTTTATGATCCCGCTGTAATGAATCGAAAACTTCGAAAAGAAGAAATAGATATAGCCGTTGCTATAGAGCCTACACTTGAAAATAATCCTTTGTATTTTAAAAGTTTTCTATGTAACATTAAATCGGCGTTTTTTGTCGCCGCCGATAATCCGGCGGTGGAAAATGGAAAAATAAATAGGAACAAGTTAAACGGACCGTTTATTACCTATAATCAGATGGACGGTTCAAAAATAAATAAATTTAATTACAGCGAGATCATAAACAATAATAAAGTTGTTATCGAGGAATTTGAGACGATGGAGTCTATCGGACAGAGAGTATTAACTTCCGGCGGCGTTGCATTGTGCGACGAATGGTCAACGCCTTACTTTTCGGATTTATACGCAGCGGAAGTCTTTGATAACAGAATTGTTCCTATTGCGCTTGTTTACAGAAGAGAAAACGGCGATCTGTTTGAGAAAATCGCGGAAATAATAAAAGACAACATAGAAAAATAAAAGGAAAATTAACGCGTATCCTATTACTTTTGGTAATGAGATACGCGTTTTTTAAGAATTGGACGCGGCGCAATTTTTGAATGATAATATAGTTAACTAAAGAATCGTACGATTAAGAACATGAGAAAGTTCGAAGGTAAACTATTAAATCTACAATTATTGACGCATCGGGTGCGTCGGAAAGAGGAAAGAATGAAAAAAAGATTAATTGCTTTAGTATCGGCAGGTATTCTTGCAGCAGGCATGTTCGCAGGATGCGGCGCAAAAGAGGATGCGCCGGCAGAGCAGTCGTCAGTAAAAGCTGAATCAACGGAGACGAGTGAAGCATCAAATGAAGAAGCGAAAGCTGAATCAGAAGCTCCGGTGGCTGAATCTGACGGATCAAAAGAAAGCGGTTCAAGAGGCGAGGGTAAGAAGGTTACGGCTCTTTTCTTCAGCCTTGAAGGAGAGTTTTTCAATATTTTCGATTCATATCTCAAATCAGGTCTTGAAGAACTCGGCTATGAGTATGAAAGTCAGTCAAGCAACATGGATTCGATAACCATGATCGAGCAGATTGAAAACGCGACTGCAAAGGGTTCTGATCT
>CASEDW010000046.1 GCA_949286775.1 uncultured Eubacteriales bacterium
CAGCCATTTATTTCAGATTGGCATTATTGTTAGAAATGTAGATGAAGCAGTAAAATATTGGGAAGAGAAACTCGGAATGGGTCCATGGGAAATTTCTCCGATGAACATCCCTGACCTTGTTATCGACGGAAAACCATTAAACGGAGAGACATGCTCAAAGATGGCTTTCTTACACGCTTTCGGAATGGAAATCGAGCTTATCGAGCCTGTTGCAGACACACCATACAAGAGATGGTTAGACGAGCACGGCCCTGGAATCCATCACATCGCAGTAAAAGCAACTAAACCTTACGACGAGATTCTCGCAGATTACAAAGAAGAAACTGGAAAAGATCCATGGGTTCGCGGACAGGCTATGAAAGGTGTTATTCCAGTTCTTCCGCCTGATGCATTCGCAATGGACTTCTCTTATCTCGATTTAAGAGAGCAGGCAGGCATCATCGTAGAAGTATACAAAAACCTTGCTCCGGGCAAAGAAGGTCATGATTATGATCCTAAAAACCCGACACCTATTTATGACTAATTGATTACCCACCTAATATATTTACCTGAAAATCCCCTTGTCGAATTTACGGCAAGGGGATTTTTACGTTTACATTACACATTTATACAAGATCAGCTTTTTTATTATTAAGATAAGGATTCTTAAAATATAATATCAACGCTATAATGCAGGATACCATGTCTGCGATAAACTGCGCTGCAATTACGCCTGTATATCCGATAAGAGAAGAACCTATAAAAAGAACAGCGATGTAAACCACACCTTTCCTGCTGATCGACAGCAGAAACGACCTCTTCGCATTTCCCATTGACTGAAAAAGAATATTTACAAGCAGCACCATTGAAGCAAATACAGTTCCTGCCATCTGCCATCTGAGCATTTCTACGCCATCCGCAACTATCGTACCGGTATCCATAAACAATGGTATGATCACCGGCGCGCCTAATATCAGCACAACGGAACAAGCAAGGCTTACGCATATAAGAAGTTTGATGCAAAATCTCGACAACTCGCTCAGTTTTTCATAATTCTTTTGTCCATACAGATAACCGAATATCGGTATTCCGCCAAATGTCATTCCCAAAATCGCGATCTGAGGAATACGTGCTACACGAAGAACTATTCCCATAGCTGCAATCTTTCCTGTTCCATACGGAAGAAGGAATTGATTAAGCAAAATATTGCTTGTAGTCTCCACAAGATTCAGTATCGCCGCTATTATTCCGACCGGCATTACCGCTCTCAATTCAGCTTTTTTCACTCTGCAATTCGCCGGATTGATATTTATATATTTACATTTCAAGGCAACAACAACAGCTAAATATAATACCGATGAGGCATATCCTATTACCGTTGCTAAGGCCGCGCCGAATGCATTCATTCCAAGCCCGGTGATAAATATCGGATCAAGTATGATATTTACAACGGAACCCAGTACGCTTCCAAACATGGCGCTTTTCGCCATACCTTCGCATCTGATTATATTGGAGTGTATAAAACTCAGCGCTGCAAGAGGAGCCCCAAATGCCATAACAGTATAGTAATCTGAAGCATGTTGGAACGTTTCCGACGACGCTCCCATCATATATAGCATCGGTGTTCTGAAAATAATAAATATTGCGCCCAACGCTATACCGCAGATAAATGTTGCATAAAAGCAAAAAGAGCTGACTCTCTTTACCGCGTCGATATTATTTTCTCCAAGCATCCTCGAGATATAACTCGAACCGCCTTGTGCGAAAATATTTCCCAGCGCCATGAGGATAAAAAACATCGGCGAACATATAGATACTCCTGCAACTATGCTTTCATTATTTGTCTGCGCAATAAAAAATCCGTCTGTCAGACCGTAAATGATACTCACTAACTGTGACATCATCATAGGCACAACGAGCTTAAAATATTCTTTTCTGATATTGTTAAGATCAAAAAGCGCTGTTTTCATAATACTTTAAAACCATTCTTTCAATGCCGGATAATACCTTCTGAATTTTTCATATCTTTCTTCATATTTTTTAACAAGTACCGGATCCGGCTCTATTGTTTCTTTTATACTGATTATTGAATCGACGGCCGTCTGAACATCTTTGTATTCACCGCATCCCACTGCTGCAAGAATAGCCGCTCCGAGACCCGGACCCTCCTCAACCGTCGGAACTTCCAATGTTATGTTCATAACATTGGCGATAATAGTTTTCCAAAGCCTGCTCTTAGCTCCTCCGCCGCATATCTTTGAATGCGTTATTTTTATTCCAAGTTCTCTCGCGACTTCAACAGAATCTCTGAGTCCAAAGGCAACGCCTTCGAGTACCGCCTGGGTCATATCTTCCCTTGTCGTATCCATACGCATTCCGATAAAAGCTGCTTTCGCGTTTGGATCATTATGGGGCGAACGTTCTCCCATCAGATACGGAAGGAAAAATACATCATTTTCTCCAAGTTTTTCAATACTCTTCTGTTCTGCCGCATAATCTGTCGTTTTAAGGATATCGTCAGACCACCATTTATTGCACGAAGCTGCGCTGAGCATACATCCCATCAGATGATAATATCCGTCTGCATGTGCGAAAGAATGAAGCGCGTTATTACTGTCAACGCCGAATTTCTCACTCGATATAAAAACAGTTCCTGAAGTTCCAAGTGAAATATTGCATTTTCCTTCGCCTACTGTTCCCGTTCCTACTGCTGCCGCAGCATTGTCCCCGGCTCCGGCAATGACTTTTACATCCTTTGAAAATCCAAGTTCGTCGGCAACCTCAGATTTTATATTTCCTATTACTTCATAACTTTCAAAAAGTTTAGGAAGCATTTCTTCCTTTATACCGCACAGCTTCAGCATTTCCTCGGACCACTTTCTGTTCTTAACATCAAGAAGCAGCATTCCGGAAGCATCCGACATATCCGTCGCGAAAGTTCCCGATAACCTGTAGGCGAGATAATCCTTCGGAAGCATAATCTTATTTATCTTCTTAAATAATTCGGGCTCATTTTCCTTCATCCATAAGATCTTGGGCGCCGTAAATCCTGCAAATGCAATATTTGCCGTTCTTTCAGAAAGAACATCTTTGCCTATAACGGTATTTAAATACTGTGTCTCTTTTTCCGCGCGTCCGTCATTCCAAAGTATAGCTCTTCTGATAACATTGTCATCCTTGTCCAAAGTTACAAGGCCATGCATCTGTCC
>CASEDW010000047.1 GCA_949286775.1 uncultured Eubacteriales bacterium
ATATGGTTCAGAATTATTTCCATAAATTTGCTTTTCGACATTTTGTTAAATTATAAGGAGCATTGATATAATTTCTCGTAGGGGACATCCGCAGCGTCAGTACATTACGAATGCGAAGCATGAGTAATAGTACTGCTACGCGAGGACTAAGCGCGAGCGGTCCCCGGGAGAAATTATTCAATGCTTTATAAATACTAAAACATAACTTTTGAACCTTGTATCACGACATGTATAATCTGGAGTACAGCGTTTCGTGGCGGATGCTGCTTAAATCAAAGGCAGGAGTCGAGGCGCACAGCATCTCTTCATCTGTTTCAAGCGCAGTTTCCAGTATCTTTTCAAAAAGCGGATACAATTCAGATAAGATATGCTGGCCATCGGACTGGCTAAGAGGTATGAGCTTGACGCAGTTAGTAACCATAGCCGCGCTCTGAGAATAAATAAAGTACTCCATTGCTTCATACAAGCTGATTCCGGCTCCGGCGCAGGCAATTCCATAGGCGCAAGGATGGCAGATAGCCCCTTTTTTCTTTTTCTCAAGATAAGCCGCCGCAAACGGGTTTATCCACTCTATCTCCATCTTCTCCAGTGTTTTGACAAAACGGCTTCCAAGCCTTTTTGATGCTTCTCTGATTTCCTTCGGTATTCTGGAAGCTTCCATTATTTCTGTGAGGCGGTTCAATCCTATGGCATCCTTGCGCTCTGCTGCTTCATACGCAAGCCTTACTGCCAAAAGATCCGAATACAGGAAATTGTATTTAAGACGGCGTCGTATATACTGCTTTGCCGTCTTCTTATCCCGAACTATGCCTTTCTGGATATATGTTTCAAGTCCGTAAGAATGCGAATATCCTCCGATCGGGAACTGAGAGTCATTTATCTGGAGCAATAAGAAACGGTTTGTCGCTCTTTCTTTTATCATATCCTGTTTCCTTAATGGTGATGACCCGGAGCGCCTGAAGAAATCCTCTTTTCAAAATCAGGCACTGCCGTTATAACTTCCGCGTCTGTTCCATGCAGTTTAGAGAGCATTAAGAGCATAGGCTCATTATATATTGTAAGAAATTCATTTTTAGTCTCTCCGTAAAAAAGCTGCGCGTGACGGTTTCCTATTTCGTAGCATACTTTCGCCACCATACACGGATGGTCCTCTCTGACGGTGACTTTTATCATTTTGCACGGAAGTATACGTGCCGCTATTATTTTGGAATCGTCCTCGTAAAGTATATCGTCCTGCCTTATTCCTCTTGTCAGAACTGTATCGTCAAGACGTATTCCTATCTCAGTTCCTTTATCCGTAACTTTTTTATGCAGTTTCTTAAACGCGTCCTCCCAGTCGAAATCGACATATTCAACTGTTTTCTGACTTGCCTTATCTCTGTCCAAAGTTCCAAGGATTTTTTCACAGATCATATCACCACGCTCCTATTATCATTAAAAGTCCCGGTATCCATGCTGTTATAACGCCTTCGATGACCTGAAGCACCGGCACGAATTTGCCAAGTTTCTTTCCGCAGATGTCCTCTACAAAAGATGTGCCCCAGAGTATCGCCCATAAATACCATATAGCTGCCCATCTCCAGTCAGGAGTTATTCCAAGGGCTGAGCTTCCTGTAATTCCTTCTATCGTTCCGAATACTACTGCGTTGACGGCAACAAATGTTGAAAACCACGCGAACGGAATCGGACTTAATTTTCCGAGTTTCATGAAGGCCACGAACAGATATGTAAATCCGAAAAGCAGTCCTGTTCCGGCCGCGTAGTAGTTACCCTGAATAAGGTTTACAGCATTGATGAATACAGAAAGTCCTCCGGTAAGTATGTTCATAACCGCCGTAGCTTTTCCATCCAGCTTATAAAGCGTGCACATACCGTTGTTTATAAGAACTATTCCCACAAAAAGCAGACAAACACCAAGCATTTTTCATCCCTCCTCTAAATATTAATTAAAACAGGCTGTAAAGCTGCGCCAGAGGCAGTTTTTCAGCAGGTTTTGACGTAACATGCTCTCCGTCTACCCTTACTTCATATGTTTCGGGATTTACAGTGATCTCAGGCGTCGCGTCGTTGTATTTCATGTCTTTCTTTCCGATATCTCGGCATCCGGATACTGGAAGCACCGTTTTTTCAAGACCGTATTTGTCTTTCACGTCTTCTTCCATTGCCGCCTTCGATACAAAAGTAATACATGAAGCGTATTTTGCCTTTCCATGAGCGGCGAACATATGCTTATACATTACAGGTTCGCATGTAGGTATTGACGCGTTGGCGTCGCCCATCTTTGAAGCTATTATCATTCCGCCCTTGATGATGATATCGGGCTTGATTCCGAAAAACGCAGGATTCCAAAGCACAAGATCAGCAAATTTACCCTTTTCTACTGAACCTACATACTGACTTACGCCGTGTGTAACAGCCGGATTAATAGTATATTTTGAAATATATCTTTTTATTCTGTAATTGTCGTTTCCGTGTCCCGCATCCTCAGGAAGCTCTCCTCGCTCTTCCTTCATCTTGCTGGCTGTCTGCCATGTTCTTGTGATAACCTCTCCGACACGTCCCATAGCCTGGGAATCAGAACTCATCATGCTGAATACGCCCATATCCTGAAGCACATCCTCTGCCGCGATAGTCTCAGGACGTATACGCGAATCCGCGAAAGCCACGTCCTCCGGAATTCTCTTGTCAAGATGATGGCATACCATAAGCATATCAAGATGCTCGTCAAGAGTATTTACTGTATAAGGCATCGTCGGGTTTGTAGAGGACGGCAGTACGTTTGGAGCAGCTGCAGCTTTAATGATATCAGGCGCATGTCCGCCGCCCGCGCCTTCAGTGTGATATGTATGTATAGTACGTCCTGCTATCGCAGCGAGGGTATCTTCTACGCATCCTCCTTCGTTAAGGGTATCTGTATGTATCGCCACCTGAATATCATATTCGTCGGCTACATTAAGACAGTGGTCTATAGCCGCAGGAGTGCTTCCCCAGTCCTCGTGAAGCTTAAGACCCATGGCTCCTGCTTTTATCTGTTCTACAAGCGCTTTCTCATCCGAACAGTTTCCTTTTCCAAGGAATCCTATATTCATCGGATATTCTTCAGCAGCTTTGAGCATCATCTCCATATTCCACGGTCCTGGCGTACATGTCGTAGCGTTCGTTCCGTCTGCAGGGCCTGTTCCGCCGCCTATCATCGTCGTAACTCCGCTGAACAGCGCGCAGTCTATCTGCTGGGGTGAAATATAATGTATATGAGTATCAAGTCCGCCCGCAGTAAGAATAAGACCTTCGCCCGCAAGAGCCTCTGTTGACGCGCCTACCGTCATTCCGGGAGTTACTCCGTCCATAATGGATGGGTTTCCCGCTTTTCCTATTCCTGCTATTTTTCCATCTTTAACGCCTATGTCTGCTTTATAAATTCCCGTATAATCGACAATAAGGCAGTTTGTTATAACAAGATCGAGATCGCCTGAAGCGCTGGTGGTCATTACCGACTGTCCCATACCGTCTCTGAGTGTCTTTCCGCCTCCGAACTTGCTTTCGTCGCCGTATGTCGTATAATCCTTTTCCACTTCAAGTACAAGCCCCGTATCTCCCAGGCGTACCTTGTCGCCTGTCGTAGGGCCATACATCATTGCATATTTTTCACCGGATATTTTTACGCTCATCTTATGCCTCCTGTTTTCTGATAAATCCTTTTTCAGCGGCTTTTTCCATTGCCGCTTCTTTTGTCACATCAGTAGCCTGGGCGCATGTCAGATCATTAAGTCCGAAAACGCGCTTTGTTCCTCCAAGTTCCGTAAGCTGTACGCTTTTTTCCTCGCCCGGCTCAAAACGAACCGAAGTGCCTGAAGGAATATCCAGATGATATCCATATGCCTTTTCTCTATCAAATGAAAGACAGCGGTTCACCTCAAAAAAATGATAATGCGAGCCTACCTGTACTGGGCGATCGCCTGTATTAGCGACAGTAAGTACGACTGTTTTCTTTCCCTCGTTAAGAGTTATCTCTCTGTCCTGCGCCATTATTTCGCCAATTTTCATTGCATTTGCCTCCTATCTGATCGGATTGTGAACTGTAACCATCTTAGTTCCGTCCGGAAATGTAGCTTCAACCTGCACTTCCGTTACCATATCAGCTACTCCATCCATAACATCCTCTTTTTTCAGCAGTCCTGCTCCGAGCTGCATAAGCTCCGTGACCTTTTTGCCGTCGCGCGCCATTTCCATCAATTCTGAACTGATGTATGCCACTGCCTCCGGATAATTCAGCTTAAGTCCTCTTGCTTTTCTTTCTTTTGCCAGATTTCCGGCCATGTGCAGCATCAGTTTTTCCTGCTCTTTAGGTGTAAGCCGCATAATTTTTCCTCCATTCGCTCATATTTTTAAGCACTTTACAACTGTATATAACAAAAAAAGACAAAGACTCCTGAATGGTTTTAACCATTAAAGACGTCTTTGCCTTTCCACGGGATAATATATCACCATAAAAATTCATTGTCAATCACAAAAATTCATCAGTTCTTTTCTGAAGCGTTCTTATCTTAAGAAGAAATACACACTATTCCTGTAGCTGTTATAGCTAAGGTTGTTGAGCTGAGAAAAAATTATAAATTTATTTTGAACCATCACTTAATAGTAGTTGCGTAATGAGTACCTTGAAAATATAATATGCTTATCAAGGCAGCCGAGGGGCGTGCTGGTTCCCGATCCGAGTCTTGCGGAAATGGGAGATACTTATGGACATGTATGAGACTTTGCAAGTCTTTATTGGATTTGCGGCATTAATTATAGCTATCATAAACATGAAAAATATGTCAATTTAGCTATTTGAAAATTATAAAACGAATAATAAAGAAAATAAAACAAAAAGGCTTAAAAACCCCTGTATCTTCAAGGA
>CASEDW010000048.1 GCA_949286775.1 uncultured Eubacteriales bacterium
AATAGGCGTGTTTTTATTTTCTCTGATCTTTTTGCAGATCTCAAATCCATCGATTCCGGGCAGCATAAGGTCGAGAAGGAAAATATCGAACTCCTCGTTAAGCGCCCTGTTTAATCCGTCTTCTCCGTTTGTTTCGATCACAACTTCAAAACCCGAAAGTTCAAGGTAGTCTTTCTCAAGTTCAGCGATAGCCTCTTCATCTTCAATAATTAAAATTCTACTCATCGTATGTAACCTCCTGATATTTTCTCAGAACAAAACTTATTATTGTTCCAACTCCTTCTTCTCCCCCGGCCCATACTTTTCCGCCATGATCTTCAAGGATTTTTCTGACGATAGAAAGACCTATGCCGCTTCCTCCTCTTGTGGAGTTTCTCGAAGCGTCGGTTCTGTAGAATCTGTCAAAAATACGCGACTGGTCTTTTTTCGCGATTCCCTTTCCGTTGTCCTCTATCTCGATCTGGACAAAATCCCCGGCGTCCTTTAATCTGAGTTCTATTTTTCTCTCAGGTTTATCCATATATTTAACCGAATTGTTGACAATATTGTGGATAGCTCTTCGAAGCTGCTCCGCGTCCGCTATTATAAGCGCGTTGTCTTTTAATTCGTTTGTATAATTAAACCGCACGTTCTCTCTCTCGAGTTCAAGTTCAAGCTCATCAGCGCAGTCGTTAAAATAATCCTTTACGTCTATTTTCGTAAATGTGTATGGCATTCTGTTTGTATCGATTTTCGAATAATATGTCAGCTCGTTTATGAGCCTGTCCATCTCATTCGTCTTGTTGTATATCGTTCTGATATACTTGTTCATTTTTTCAGGCGTGTCCGCCACGCCGTCCATAATTCCCTCGCAGTATCCCTTGACTGCCGTTATCGGAGTTTTCAGGTCATGTGAAATGTTGCGTATAAGTTCTTTGTTCTCGGAATCGAAGTTAAGCTTTTCCTCCTGAGACTCTTTGAGTCTCTTTCTCATCTCTTCGAAATCCTCAAACAAATCGTTCATCTCCTGAATTCCCTGATTTGAATCGACAGAAAAATCAAGATTGCCGTCTCTGATACTCTTTGTGGCTTTTCTCAGTTTTCCGATAGGTCCCGATACTCCGAAATATATCCACATGTTTATGCAAAAAGATGTGATAACAAGAACGGCGATCGCGATAACGCAAAACTCCACAGCCCATTTATATAATTCAGGAAACATATGACTGATTTCAGAAAATTTCACGCCGTATGGAGTCATCCTGAAAAATTCTATCATCGTATTAATGAAAATTATCATTAAAATAGGTATTGTCGAAATCGCCAGAAAAGAAATCAGGATACGCGTACCGAATTTCATAGATTTATTCTTTTTTTTCTTGTCTTTACCCATGTTTTTATAATTTAACTTTTTCACAGTCGTCAGCAGACCCCACTACTATGCTGTTTTCTTTAGCGAGTTCCGGCCTGAATCCTAGGCATACTCTCTCACAGCCGCATATCAGCAAAACCTTGTCGTATTTTTTGTTAAGATCAAATCCCTCAAATTTATAATCGGGATATCTTTCTTTGATCTTGTTTACCTCGGCGCCCCGTTCATATTTGGGATTGCATCCGCCGCAATACTTAACTCCTACTGTCATTTTTTACGCCACCTCTGAAAACTATATAAAAGTTGTGCTTTTTCATGCAAGCATGAACATCATAACCTTTTGACCCTGATATGATATCATATTTTTAAAAATTAATGTATATTATTTTCTGAAAATATGATAAACTATACTCATGAGAATAGTAACTTTAAAAGAATTAAAACAAAATGAAGATGTGAAACAATATTTTGACTGGATTCCTGAATGGACAGAAGAGGCTCTGTTATCATGCTTCAAATTTCTCGCGCTTGAACTTGAGCCTTATGAATTTTTCTACAGCGATAAATGCGCGTGTCTGTTGTTAAAGGGATCGGGCAAAGCCGGAGAAAAAACTCTTTTGCCAGAGGATCATTTCGGCGCCGAAGATTCAGGAGAATTTATGCCGGACAGCTACGAACGCAAATTTACTCTGACTTCCTCTCCTGAAATGTTCAAAGCATCGGAAACAAGCATAATAGCATGCTTCAATGAAAACATCTTCAACAACGTATGCTTTGGCATGGGCTGCGGCAGCATGCACTCGAGATTCAGACGAATGTTTACATGCAAAGACTAACGGTTTCATATACTCCTTCTTTCATACTAAAAAGACAGTATCCGGTAACGCTTTGTTACATTGGGTACTGTCTTTTTATATTTAATTGTTTAATTATTCAATTACTGATAGAGAGGATATTTCTCGCAGAGTTCAGTAACGCCTTTTCTGATATAATCTGCCTTTGCGTCAAAATCAGTACATGCAAGATAGATGTACTCAGCAATCCTGTCAAAATCCTCCTCAACAAATCCTCTTGTTGTAGCAGCCGGCGTTCCGATACGGATACCGCTTGTTACGAACGGGCTCTGAGGATCGTTTGGAATAGCGTTTTTATTTACTGTGATATAAACGTCGTCAAGTTTTTTCTCAAGTTCTTTTCCTGTTATATCGAAGTTACGAAGATCAACTAAGATAAGATGATTGTCGCTTCCTCCCGAAACGAGATCGAAACCTCTGCTCTTGAGTCCCTCAGCCAGCGCACGGCAGTTAAGAACTACCTGATGCTGATACTCTTTGAACTCAGGTTTAAGAGCTTCTCCGAAGCATACCGCCTTTGCAGCGATGACATGCTCTAAAGGACCGCCCTGTGTTCCCGGGAAGATAGCGCTGTTGATCTTTTTCGCGTACTCTTCTTTACAAAGAATCATACCGCCTCTTGGTCCTCTTAATGTCTTATGTGTCGTCGTTGTAACAACGTCGCAGTAAGGAACAGGATTCGGATGCTCGCCTGTAGCTACAAGTCCTGCGATATGAGCCATATCAGCCATGAGGAATGCGCCGACTTCATCAGCAATCTCTCTCATCTTCGCGAAATCGATTATTCTCGGATAAGCTGAAGCTCCGCAGACGATCATTTTCGGTTTATGCTCTACGGCAAGTCTGTGAACCTGCTCGTAATCGATTCTTCCTGTCTCAGGATCAAGACCGTAAGGAACGAAGTTAAAATATTTTCCTGATATATTTACCGGCGAACCGTGCGTAAGATGTCCGCCCGCGTCAAGACTCATGCCTAAGATAGTATCGCCGTGGTTCAGAAGTCCGAAATAAACAGCGATATTTGCCTGGGCTCCTGAATGAGGCTGTACGTTCGCGTGCTCAGCTCCGAAAAGTTTTTTTGCTCTGTCGATGGCTATCTGCTCAACTACATCGACGCACTGGCATCCGCCGTAATATCTCTTGCCCGGATATCCTTCCGCGTATTTATTTGTAAGTACCGAACCCATAGCAGCCATAACTGCCGGGCTTACGATGTTTTCCGACGCGATAAGTTCAATGTTTCTTCTCTGGCGCGCAAGCTCATCATTCATAGCTGCCGCTACTTCCGGATCAGATTTTGCGATAAGTCCGATTGAATCCATTAAATCTTTGTACATTCTTTATCCTCCCGCTTAAAGATTCACAATTATTGATCACACTTTTTGTCCGTTTTTAATTTAATGCTTTAACAATCTAAAATTATATCTGCTGTTATGATTAAATGCAACCGGTTTTTGTGTATTTTATTTTACCCGTGAACCTAAAGTTATCGCTGTCTTTTCTCTAATTATTTGATTATTATTCCGGTAAAGCCACATAAGCTTAGAATATATTAATAGGCAGTATAAGAAAAATGTGATATGATTCATGTATCAAGTTCAAATTTTAAGATAACCGAAGATCTGTAATAGGTCTAATCTGTGGCATATCGCCACTTCCTTTCATCTTTGTACATAATCATATACAAAAGAATATCCATATTCATAATAATTATTCGGATAAAGATGTTTGAACCTACGCATATACTTAATATTACGTAGAGAAAAACCAGATATTTCTGGAAAAGCATTTTTCAAATCTGTTGACATTACAAAAACACCCATACCCAAACTTAATGTTCAGGTACAGGTGTTTGGCATCTACCTCATATCTTTTTGCACTACCAAAATCACTTAGACCATTAGGGTTCCGCTCATTTTTCTACCATCCCTGGGGCTCGCCAAGTATTTCATTCATCATGGCAAGCAATTCCTGATCCGGATAATTTACAACT
>CASEDW010000049.1 GCA_949286775.1 uncultured Eubacteriales bacterium
ATATATGTTCGATATTCTGATGCAGATATACATTTCTGAAGGGTACAGATCTGAAGACGCGGCAAAACTTATTATAAAAAACAATATATACGGTATTGATATAGATGAAAACGCGGCAAAGATCGCGGAATTTTCAATAATGATGAAAGGCCGTCAGTATGATGAAAATTTCCTGTCGGATGACGTCTCATGCGATAATATTTTCTGCGTTAAAAACAGCAATGACATTGACGAAGAGAGCGTAAAAGAAATCTGCAAAGGCGATGAAAAACTCGAAAAAGAACTGCTTTATCTGATGTCTGAAATGAAAGACGCTGATGAATACGGTTCATTGCTTGAAACAGCAGAACATGACTTCGGATATATTAAAGAGAGACTTGATATTATCGGCGAAAACATAGACGATGAAAATACGAAAAAAATCCTGTCAAAAGTCAGATACCTTGCTGATACGGCTGAGACATTGAGCCAAAAGTATCATGTCGTTGTAACGAATCCGCCTTACATGGGAAGAAAAAGCTTAAATCAGCGTCTTTCCATGTATATTGAAGGACATTACAAAAATGGAAAGACAGATTTATATGCCGCGTATATAATCAGATGCTCTGATCTTACAAAGGAATTTGGATATACCGCCATGATAACTATGCAGACCTGGATGTCGATAAGCACGTTTGAAGCTCTTCGAAAAGATGTGCTTGATAAAGAGATCATGATTTCAATGCTGCATACGGGAGCCGGAACATTTGAGGAATTGAACGCTTTTAATGTTCTTACGACGGCTTTTATAAGACAAAAATGCCATATGGATAATTACAGAGGATCATATATAAAACTTACTCAGTATCATTCGGAAAATGAAAAGCTGGAGCATATTTATGATCCTGAAAATATATATCATGTTGATCAGAGAGCATTTTACAGTATAAACGGCAATCCGTTCATTTACTGGCTTCAGGACAATGTATATAATATATTACAAAACTGCAAAAAGATCAGAGACTATGGAAAGCTTACAAACGGAATGTTTACATGTGACAATGAGCGTTTTGTAAGATACTGGTTTGAGATTCCGAAAGAAAAGATAGGATTCAATATCGGATCGGCTAAAGAAGCTGAACTTTCCAAAAAGAAATGGTTTCCGTATATCAAAGGAGGAAATTACAGAAAATGGTACGGCAACAACAGATTTGTCGTATACTATCCTGAAAACGGAAAAGAAATACGCGAATACAGAGGAAACCGCAGACAGTCAAAAACGCTGCCCGGTGAAAAATACTATTTTAAACCCGGAATCACATGGGGAGCGTTTGGTTTTGAAAATTTTTCTGTCAGATACAAAGAACAGGGGTATATCTTCGATGTAGGAGGATCTTCGCTGTTTGTTGACGACAAGGAAAATGAGATGTATATACTGGCGTTTTTATCCAGCAGCGTCGGATTTTACCTGCTTTCGGCCCTTGCCCCTACTGTAAATTATCAGATAGGCGATATAGGCGATCTGCCGCTTATAATAGATGAAAAATATAAACCGGAAATCATCAGACTTGCGCAAGAAAACATAATGCTGTCAAAAGAAGAGTGGGATGACTATGAGCTGTCATGGGATTTTAAATCCCATCCGCTTGCGCGGGGCGATTACAATCTGATAGAAGAAGCGTTTAATGATTGGAAAGAGCATGCTGACAAAAGGTATGAAAAACTAAAAGAAAATGAAGAAAAGATAAACGAATATTTTATTAAAATATACAATATGGAAAACTGCGTGAAAAGCCGGGTAAACGAAAGAGATATCGCCTTGAGAAAAGCGGATCCTGAAGCAGATATCAAATCGTTTATATCATATTGCGTCGGATGTCTGTTCGGACGATATACGCACGAAAAAATAAGCGCCGATAAAAGGCAGAAGGTTATTGTGATAACCAACAAGGAAAGTTTTTGCGGAGAAATTTACGAGAAGTTATCAGATATAGTAGCATGTCTTTACGGCAAAGAAAATTTAAAAGAAAATTTAGAATATATCGCGCATGTACTTGGCTGGTATAAAGACGCTGAAAACAGCATTAAGAAGTACTTTATTAAAAAATTCTATAAGGAACATGTAAAACAGTACAAGAAATGTCCGCTATATTGGATGTTCGGCACGAAATACAGTTATACGTTCAAAATTCTGGCTTATGTGCATGATTTCGATGAGAATACTCTTGATTATTTACTGGAAAACTATATAAGAAAACAGAGAGCGTTCTATGAAGAAAAAATACAAAAACTCAAAGAGGCCGAGCGTAAGGCAAAAAAATATTCAGCAGTAAAAAAAGCGATTATTTATGAAATTCTTGATTTGGATAGTTTGCTTAGGGAGATAAAAGCGCTTGAAAGCAGAATGAGAAGCGCAATGAAATATGGATGCACCGTAGTATGCAGGGACGGGATATTTGAAAAATATAAACATTTTTTCTGCTACGGACCGCTGGAAAAAATACACAAACGCTATGAGGAGAAGCGCGGCAGATGAAATTTATACATCTTGGTGATTTGCATCTTGGAAAAAAATTATATGAATACAGCCTGATCGAAGACCAGAGATATATTCTGGATGAGATACTTAAAATCGCCGATCAGAGAAATATAAATGGCGTAGTTATCGCAGGCGATATCTACGATCAGAGCAGACCTTCTGAGGACGCAGTAAAGCTTCTGAATTATTTCTTAAATGAGCTTGCGAAGCGAAAGATATATACATTTATAATAAGCGGAAATCACGACTCCGACGAGCGTCTTAACTATGGAAGCGCGCTTTTCGAAAAAAACGGTATCTTTATAGCGGCAAAATACGACGGCAGCCTGTTTAAGAAAACCATAACTGATGAGTACGGCGAGCTCGATGTATATCTGCTTCCGTTTGTAAAAGCTTCGCAGGTCAGACATTATTTTCCTGAGGAAGAGATAAATGATTATGACGGTGCGGTACGCGCAGTCATAAGACATGCCGGCGTAGACGCGTCACGAAGAAATATTATAGCCGCGCATCAGTTTGTAACAGGAAGAAAAAGAGCGGTATCAGAAAGTTCAGACGCGGACGGATCGGATACTGAAGCATTTGATCCTGTGCTTGGCGGCTCGGAGAGCATAGGTACGAGAAGCGTCGGAACAGTTGAGAAAATAGGATACGATATCTTTGATGGTTTTGATTATGCGGCCTTGGGACATATCCATTCGCCTCAGAGAGTGGGAAGAGAAGAGGTAAGATACAGCGGCTCGCCCCTTAAATATTCGCTGTCGGAATGCGGCTGTGACAAATCGGTTCCGATAGTGTCGTTTAAAGAAAAAGGGGAAGTTTCTGTTGAACTTGTTCCGTTAGAGCCAAAGAGAGATCTTCGTCATTTGGAAGGAAAGCTGGAAGAACTGCTGAAAAAAGAAAATGTCAGAGACACCGATGATTTTATATACGCGACATTGACAGATGAGGATCATATCGACAACGCGATGGAAATAATAAGGCAGACTTATAAAAATACGGTGAAGATTGATTATCACAATTCAAGAACAAACGATATATATGATATCGATATATCTGACATCACAGAAAAGCAGTCTTTTGAAGAAATGATCGGCAGTTTTTATAAAATGATATTTAATACAGCTATGACGGAAGAAGAAATGAAATATTTAAAAGCATCGGCAAAGGAGGCGGGCATAACAGGTGAGACCGATTAAACTGATAATGAGCGCCTTCGGACCTTTTGCCGGCGGAAAAAATGAAATTGATTTTACAAAATTTTACAACAAGGGGCTTTTTCTGATTACCGGAGTGACAGGAGCAGGAAAGACGACGATATTTGACGCCATTTGTTTTGCGCTGTTTGGAGAGACGAGCGGCTCTTACAGAGACGCTAAAAGTTTCAGAAGCGAGCAGGCGGATCAAAACGTCGAAAGTTACGTGGAGTTTTATTTTTCGCATCAGGGAAAAAACTATCATATACGACGCAACCCTGTCTATGAAAGAAAGGCAAAAAGAGGGAATAAAACAACGCTGGAAAATGAGAACGCAGTCTTTTCAGAAGATGGCAAGTCTCCGATAGAGGGAGTCAAGAAGGTAAACAATGCCGTAAAAGAACTGATAGGGACAGATTATAAACAGTTCAAGCAGACGGCTATGATAGCTCAGGGCGAATTCTGGGAAATGCTCAACGCATCTACAGACGCGAGAACAGAAATACTCAGGTCGATATTTATGACTGACGGGTATAAAAAGTTAGAGCAGAATCTGAAAGAAAAAATGGACGCGAGTCTAAAAGAAAAAAGCAATATAGAGCAGAGTATCCTCCAGTATTTTAACGATACGAAGTGCGATTTAAACAGCGCATATTTGCAGGAACTTGAAAGTCTCAGGGAAAAAGCCAATGGAGCTAAAAGCGCCTGGAATCTGAAGGAAATCATATCCGTTTTGGAAAAACTGACGAAGGAAGACAGGGAAAAAGAAAATACTAAAAACGAAGAATTATCAAAAACAGAAAAAGAGCTGGAACAAATCCGCGAAAAACTTTCATTGTTAGAAGCGTGGAAAAACAAAAATGAAGAAATAAGAAAAACAGAAATTCAGATAAACGATACAAAAAACTCTTTGACAAGTGAAGAAGAACTCTCAGCAGCAGCTGAAAAAGAGTTGAAGGAGGCCGAGAAAAAAAGACCTGAAGCTCAGGAGCTTAAAAGAAAGGCTGACAATATAACTGAGGAAAAAGAAAAGTACGAAAAAAGAGAAGAGACCGAAAAAAATATCGGGAATCTGGAAAAAAGATTCGGCGAACTGACAGAAAAAGAAGACGGATTGAAGTTGAAACAGACGGAATATAAAAACCGTATGCAGCTCTTAAATGAAAAATATCAGGAACTGAAAGACAAGCCTGCGTCTCTTGAAAAAGAAAAAGCCAAAGAAAGATCAGTTTCAGAACTGTATGAAAATATTTCAAATTTGCTGAATACTGATATAAAAAGCAGAGAGGAAAAACAAAATGCGCTGTCTGAAAAACAGAAAGCTTTTATTAAAGCGCAGGAAGAATATGAAAATACAGTCGCAAAGCGTATAAGTATTGAAAGAACGCTTGAAAGCTGCCGGGCGGGAATACTGGCGCTGGGACTTAAAGAGGGCGAAAAATGTCCTGTATGCGGTTCAATTCACCATCCGGATCCGGCGAAACTTCCCAAAGCAACTGTTTCAGAACAGGAGCTGACTGATATCAAAGAAAAAGAAAATCAGAAAGCCGATGAAAAAATGAAGGCGGCGTCTGAAGCGCAGGCGGCGTTCTCGACATTTGAACAGTTCGAAGCGCGCTTAAGAGCAGATATAAAAAACTGCTTGAGCGATGAAATATTTAAAAACAAATATGTACGCGCCGATGAAGAAGACTTAGACGAACTGATCGTAAAACTGAAAAAATCTTCAGATATCGTAAATGGCAGATTATATGAAATAAGGTCTGCGATAAAAGAGCTTGAAAACGAATGCGAAGATCTGAAAAATACGGAAGAAGAGCTTAAAGACATCAGGGAAAAAAGGCTGGAAGAAACGCGAAACGCGATAGAAAAAAACGCGGACAATAGACAGAAAACAGAACTTGAGATCGCGTTTTTAAAGGCGACTCTGAATGAATTAAGAAGCTTAAGATTTAAGTCATGGACTGAAGCAGAAAATGCGGCAAAAGCTCTGACAGAAGAATCCGATGTGCTGATGAAAAAAATCGAATGCGCCCAAAATAAAAAGAAAGAACATGACGAGAGAAAAGCAGCGCTTAAGGCTGAACTCGACGTATTCAAAAATAATCTGGCAAGTCAAAAAGAAAATCTTAAGAAGCTGGAAGAAGCGCAGGGAAAAATCACGGCCGATGAAAATGCGGTCATGGATCAGTATAATGCGGCTGACTCTAAAGTCAGGGTTTTAAGAAAAGAAGTTGTTGAAATTGAAAAACGAAGAGAACTGAACGAAAGAAATCTTGACAATATAAAAGAACGTCAGAAATCTTTTGAAGAGTCTAAAAAAGAATATTCCATGAGCAGCAGGCTTTATTCTTTAGTGCGCGGTACAACCGGAAACGGAAAGATTACTTTTGAGCAGTATGTACAGGCAGCCGGATTTGACAGCATTATAAAAGCCGCCAATCGAAGACTCATCTCTATGAGCGACGGCCAGTATGTACTGTCAAGGCGTCACGGCATCACAAAAGGTTCAAATACATTTCTCGATCTTGAAGTATTTGACAACAACACGGGACATAAAAGAGCCGTCGGAAATCTCTCGGGAGGAGAGAGTTTTAAGGCGTCTTTAAGTCTTGCGCTCGGACTTTCCGATATGGTATCTTCGAACCTCGGAGGCCTGCAGATAGACGCTTTGTTTGTGGACGAGGGATTCGGAACCCTTGACAGAAAATCTATGGAAAGCGCGATAGAAACGCTTGTAAGTCTGTCGGATTCAAATAAGCTTGTCGGAATCATAAGCCACAGAGAAGAGCTGGCAGAAAGCATAACTCAGAAGATAATAGTCGAAAAAGACGCGGACGGAAGCCGCATCAGAATCGACACGGGGCTGTGATTGTTGCATGCGTTTTGTGAACATGAGCACCTTTGACATATATTACGAAAAAATTACAAAAAAGTGTCGATTTATTTATGAAAGTGTGTTATTATGCACTTTGATCTTAAAAAACTCTATAAACAGGAAGTAAGGAAATATAAAAATGGAATACGTATACTACGCTGAAAAATTATTTAACGGAACGATTGTCGATCTTTACAGAAAAAAAGCTTCTGTGTGCGAAAAGTACATCATTGACAGCGACACATGGAGCGAGAGCATCGAGGCTTATAAAGCTTTTGAAAACGGTAACTTTATCGTCAAGATGACTCCTGAAGACGTATATAAAATGATAAACAAGTGGAAATCAGGTTTCAGTTTATGCAATAAGATCGACCTGAAGTCGGACAGAAAAGTATACTATATTCAATATGAAGAAGAGACAGTTGAACAGTAACCGTTTTAAACTTAAGGCGGCGGATTTCGAAGGAAATCCGCCGCCTTTTTCAGAAGCAGAATATAAAATTTTTTGGAAAAATTTTGAGAGTTCAGACAGGCAAAATAATTGGCATTAGAATCGATATATGATATCATTATTTTGAACATTTATACGTATTTTTGGGGGCAATATGATAGACATAGGCATAGATTTCGGAAGTACATACACAATTGTTTCTGTTTACAGACGCGATATTGAAAAGCCTGAAACCGTTTCGCTGTCAGAAGGCGACAACGCGGCGATTCCTACGGTATATTCATGCAAAAAAGACGGTACAAAGGAGCAGATCGGATGGTCCGCGAAACATAATACCGTATTGGGCATAAAAAAATACCGTGCGTTTAAAATGATGCTCTCGGAAGATGACAGTGAAGTCTTAAAAGAACGCGGTTTCGACGAAGAAAATACTCCTGAAGCGATAACGAAAAAATATATTTCAAAGCTTCTTGAAAAAGTATTGAGCAGGGAAAACGACAAGATAATCGGAAATCTTGTTCTCGGAGCGCCTGAGGTTTGGTACGACGCGTTTTCAACTATCGACGGCCGCACGAAATTGAGAGATATATGCAGATCGCTTCCTTATTTTGCTCAAAATAAAGGCGGCAAAAAAGAAACTGTCAGGATCGTAAGCGAACCGGCTGCCGCGAGCGCTTATTTCGCATATAACTATAAACAGATAAAAAAGAAGACATTTGACGGAAATATCCTTCTGATTGATTATGGCGGAGGCACCCTCGATATTTCATTGACGGAAGTAATACCTTCAGCCGATGGAAATTTTGAGATCAGGGTTTTAAATCACGCCGGAGCAGGAGAAAACGAGCAAAAAGGCGAGATAGGACAGGCCGGTATCATATATATGGAAAGCCTGACAAAGGCCGCGATTAAAGCTAATCATCCTGAAATTGAAGAGATAGCGCTGGATGAGGAGTTTTTTGAGTGCGTGAACGCAGTTGAAAAATCACTGATGTCAGGCACTGACGTTATAGATGAAATCGTATCGGAATTCGGAACATCTCCTGACGATCTTGATGAAGACAGGATGGATGACGAGTTTTATTTCGCGAAAATAAAATACGACGGAAAAGACGTTCTGATCTCGTATCAGTTAATGGCTGAGGTATACGACAGGGTGATCAGACCTGTTTTCGGCGCGAAGATGAAAGAATTCATACAGTATATGGATGATGCGAAAATAGACTGGAAGAACAGGACTACTGAAAAATTCAAGATAGTGCTTGTAGGAGGATTTGGAAATTTCGCGTTTGTAAAAGCGCAGATGAAGGAATGCTTCGGAATAAGCCATAACGACAACAGGCAAAAAGACATCCTTATGAGCGATTCCGAATGCGAAAAAGCCATTTCGCTGGGATGCACTATACTTGCGTCGGGCACGGTATCCATCAGAAATACGGCGCCTATCGGCATAGGAGTTCTGACTGTTCCCCTCGGCGAAAAGAAGAAAAAATATAATTTGTCATACGGTTTGAGATATCATCAGGAAATTGAATTTAACAAGGAATATATACAGAAACGAAATGAGAACGCGGGTCCTGAATATATCTATCTGAACGGAATCGAGCGCATGCTGGTAGATACTGGCAAAGGACCGCTTCCTCTTTCCCTCAAGCCGAAGTTTATTGATTTAATTAAAAGCGCGGCTCAGAAGAGTTTTTTTGCATATATCGGATTTTCACTTGATCCGTCGGGCGTAGTGACATTGTATATACATGATTATGACCATATAAACAAGGTCGAAACAAATGTGACTCCTATTGAGCTCGCAAGTTATAAATCGCTGTTTGATACTCAGAGCATAGACGAACGCGAGCTTGAATATATAAGAGCATCCGTATAAAAAATTTAAAATATTTTCCGAATAGAGAAGGTCGATTATGAGTTTTGGCAAAACAAATGACGCTTTAGTAAATATCAGCAGTTCCAATGAGATTTTTCTTGAGGATGCGCTGGGATTTTTCCTTGATTTCTGCGATGACTGCGGAGGGAGAATAGATAAACTCTCCATTAAAAGCAGCGAGGATTTTATAAAGAATCTCAGAAAGTGCAACCGCACCATACTTGATATTATTAAGAAGTGCGACATGGGGGAAATTTCCTCAGAAGCCCTTGAGCGAATAGAAAAACAAAAAGCCGCAATGGAAAATCTCGAGAAAGAACTTGCGACAGAAGAAAAAAAGATAAAAGAAGCGTCTAAGGATATTGAAGAAGACAAAAAAATACTTTCCGAGAAAAAGGAGCGCTTAAGAAAACTGAGCCGGGAAAAAGAAACCGAAGTTCAAAATCTCGAAAGCGACATAGCGCTTATTCAGAGGCAGTACGACAGCTTTGAGATCAGGATATCAGAACTGAAAAATAAAATGAAGACGGCGGCAGTATCGGCTGAAAACGCGGAAAAAGAATACAAACTCCTGCTGATCCAAAGAGGAGAAGACGAAGGAACAAGAGACGGAATCATTAATGAAATCAATTCATTAAAAGAGGATATCTCAGTGCTTGAAAAAGAACTCGATGAAACCCTTAAACCTGAACTTGAACAGCAGCAGATCAAAAAACTAAAACTTCAAAATGATATCGAGATTTTGAAATCTGATCTTGACGAGAGCGAAAACGAAAATAAAAAGCTCAATGAGGAAATTTCCTTAAAGATGAAATTGCTGAAGGAATCCCAGATAGAACAGTCTGAGCTTTTGAAAAACATCGCGGAAAATAAAAAGCAGATTTCTGAAATCACTGACGAAATAGAATCTCTGCGGGAGGCTCTCAGCGATAAAGACGAAGACCGGCTCGTACGTGAGCTTGAGTCCAAAAAGCAGGAACTCTTAAAGAAAAAAACAAACTGTGAAGAACTTATGGCTGAGCACAGCGATTTCGAAGAGAAGATAAAGATAAAGAATCAGGAGGAGGAAACTCTCAGATCAAAGATCGCCAAAAAGAAAAGTGAACTGTCATGCGCGGAGGAGGACCTTGCAAGGTATAAAGAGATATATGCCAGGTTAAAAAGCAGGTCGGAGGATATTATTTCTTCTCAGGAGCAGATCGAGGGCATGAAGAGTATCATAGATTCGCTTGAAAAGGACAGCAGGATTATGGCTCAGAAATTCGGCGTAAAGAAATTCACGGTCGATGAAGCTGTTTCAAAAGCTGTCGCTGACGCGGATATTTTGTTAAAAAACATGCGCGACAATATAGAAAAATATCTCATGTACGCCCAGTTGACATGAGAAATTTTAGAAATCATCGGAGGCATAAATGTTTTCAGAACATAAGCCGTTTTATCTTATTTTAAACAATGAAGGCGAAAATTTTTATCTTAACAGCTGCCTTGAGCTGTCGTCGCAAAATTATATATGGTATCAGCTTAAAAACAGCGGAATAGAAAAAATATTTTTTATAGAAAAGAATACGAACGAATCTGTTCAGATTACCGTTTTGGACAATATTTCTTTTCAGAAAAACTCATATGGTTCAGGAGGATTTCTTTCAAAGAAAAAACAGCTGTGGAATGTAAAAAAAGAAGATCCGAAAAAAGATTTCAAAACGGTAATATCCGCGAAGACGGCGGCTGATTGGGCTCTTGAAAGAACAGGCGAAAATGATACGGCCATAGTCACAGGACTCGACGCGTTAAAGTGCATGTTTCCTAATGATGAAGATGAGAAAGAATTCATCAGGAAAGCATCAGTAGGCAAAGGAACTCTTGTGATAGATTATCCGATGACGCCTGACAGAGAGCAGCTTGAACTTCTTGTGGGAAGAGACAGTATTTTCAGAAAAGAGACGAACGGAGCGTCTTTATTTAAACCGCTGTACGCGCTCCTTGAATCAGGCGATTCATCGGCGGCGATTTTTGACGAGTTGAAAAAAAGCGTCCCCGATCAATATCTTGAGATAGGATATATTGATTTTGAAAGCGTAAAAGTTCTGATAAAAAATATAGGTTTCGCGATAAACAGGAATTTTAAAGAAAATGAATTTTACGATCATGTGAATTATCTTTTCTACTGGCTTGAAAACGAGCAGGTAAGAAGAGATTCCCACGGACTGTTTGGAAATATCAAGGGAACGGTCACAAGAAAAAAGCTGTTTCAGACTATGGCAGGCGGAGGATTTACGGCTTTTGAAGAGCGGCAGGAAATGCTGAGAAAAATTTATATGGCAAAACATCCGGATAGACAAAGATATGTCCCGATGTCGGAGATTTTATTTGAGATATATGGACAAAAAAACACGGTCAATACGAAAAGCCATGTATATATTTCAAATCCGGCGATAGAAAAACTCTGCGCCACATCGTTTCCGATCAAAAACATGCCTCAGACATCCGAGTTTGAGATTATACAGGTTTCTGAAAATGAGTGGAATGAAATGAGAAACTTTTTGAAAAAGCCAAAAAACGTTTGCTTCGATGAAGAAAAGACAAAGTGGATGCAGGGGATTTTAAGCTATATTGAACCGGCAAAAGCATGTAATGATATTGATAC
>CASEDW010000050.1 GCA_949286775.1 uncultured Eubacteriales bacterium
TCTGCTTCTAAAATAGGCATGCTTTTCCCTCCTTATCTGAAGAAATTCAGTTTCTTTTCAAGTTTGCCGAGAACGATGGTAAGCACTCCGTTGAATATCAGATAGTATATCGCCGTAAAGAACAGCGGCCAAATGATTCCCGATATTCCCTGGGAGCCCTTCATGAACGCTTCGCCTGCCCAGATGACCTCATGCAGCGATATTACGCGGGCAAGAGAAGTATCTTTAACAAGCGTAAGGATTTCATTTGACATAGGCGGCAGTATGCGTTTTATCATCTGAAGGAGTTTGACTTTGAAGAAGATCTGCCCTTTTGTCATGCCGAGGACAAGGCCTGCTTCATCCTGGCCGACGGGGATTGCCTGTATGCCGCCGCGGTATATTTCGGAAAAATAGCAGGCGTAGTTTATGATGAATGCGACTGCTGATGCTGTAAATCTTCCGGGTTCGCCGCCACCCCAGATTGGATTGTCGAATACAAGTCCGGGCATGAAATAAATGATCATAAGCTGGATCATAAGGGGCGTTCCACGTACTATCCAGATGATAAATTTGCAAAACAGCCGTAACGGAGTAAAACGTGATGTTGAACCGAAGCAGATTAAAAGACCCAGCGGGACTGCGCCTAAAAGCGTAATGCCGAAGAGTTTTAAAGTCTGAAGAAATCCTTCATTCAGGGAGTTAAGTACTATTGGTAGTTGTTCCGCGAAAGTCATATCGGTTTTTTACCTTTCTTTTATTTAACTTTTGCTTCTGAATCAGAATCGACAGCCCCGCCGTATGCCGGCGGGGCTTGGTGTCATTATTATTAGTTAAAAACTGTATGAGGTTTACTGCTCTATAAGAGCTGCCTGTACTTTATACTGCTCAGCGATCTGCTGCATAGTTCCATTTTCATAAGATTCAGCGAAGAAATTGTTGAGCTCTTCTGCAAGATCGGAACCTTTACGGAAACCTACGCCATACTCTTCAGTAGTAAGACCTATAGTATAAGTAAGGTCTGCATAGCTTGTTCCTTCACCGATCATGGCAGCAGCCATAAGAGAATCTATGATGGCAGCGTCTGAAGTTCCGGCAGCGACTTCCATAAGGGCAGCGGCCTGATTCTGAACCTCAGTATAGTTAAGGCCGTTTTCAGCGGCAGCTGCAGCTCCGGCGCTTCCGGCTTCAACTGCAAAGTTCAGGTCAGCGAGGCTTTCAACATCCTGATACTGATCAGCCACATCGGAATTAACTACAACTACCTGCGCGTTGTTGAGGTAAGGTTTTGTAGTTTCCATGCTGCTTGTAACTTCGTCTGTAAGAGTCATGCCGTTCCATACGCAGTCGATAGTTTTTCCGTCAAGCTCAAGAATCTTGCTGTTCCAGTCGATCTCCTGGAATTCTACGTCAACGCCGAGGCTTTCTCCAAATGCTTTGGCAAGGTCAGCGTCAAAACCGATCCATTCGCCGTTTTCATCCTGATAGTCCATAGGCTCGAAGTTTGTAATACCTACAACGAGTGTTCCCTTGTCGATGACATACTGCATGTCTGATTCGCCGGCGGCAGATGAATCTTCAGAAGCCTCAGAGCTTTCTGAACCGCTGTTTGATTCTGAAGCTGAGTTTTCAGATGCATCAGCGGCGCTTGAGCTTTCAGATGAATTCTGACCGCAAGCGGAAAGAGATGCCGCCATTGCCGAAATAAGTGCGATTGCCAATAATTTCTTTTTCATTATAAATATCTCCTTTTATACTGATTGAGAAGGGATCATATGATCGCCCGATTTTTCACAATGAAATATTAGCAATTTAGCAGAATAAAGTCAAGAAATTTCTCAGCGGGAAATACAGGGCTTTTTATTTGACTTCGACAAGTTCGATATCGAAGTTGAGCTCTTTTCCGGCCATTTCATGATTCGCGTCAAAAGTAATAGAATCGCCCTCGCGGGATACGACTGTGACAGGCACAGGCTGACCCATCTGATTGTAGAGGTATACACGCTCGCCTGCATTAAGTTCCTCTGAACCCGGAAGCTGGCTTACGCTAAGCGTGAAGATCGCGTTTGGATCAGCCATTCCATAAGCTTCTTCAGGCATAAGATGAATGCTGATCTTTTCTCCGACTTCCATATCTACGACGGCTTTGTCAAATCCGCTTATCATCTGACCTGCGCCGCAGATAAAGTCGAGGGTTTGACCGCGGTCATAGGAAGAATCAAACTGTGTTCCGTCGTTAAGAGTTCCTCTGTAGTGAACGCGGACTGTCTTTCCTGCGTTTTTTCCTTCCAATGTGATGACAGGCGCATGATGTCCGCATCCGCCGCAGCTTCCGCATCCGCCGCCGCAGCCGTGGGATTCTTCGTGATCATGATGGTCGCAGTTCGCGCCTGAATTTTTGAGTTCTCCCGCGAGAAAAGCTTCGACTGCTTTGTCACAGTTTCCTTCAGCTCCCGCGCATACTTCTATGCCGGCTGCTGTGAGATCTGAAAGCGCTCCGTCTCCGAGCCCGCCGCAGATGAGAACGTCTACGTTATTGTCCTTAAGAACCTGGGCGAGGGCGCCATGGCCTTTGCCGCCGGAACTCAATATGCTTTCTGATACTATTTTGTTGTCTTCGATTTCATATAATTTAAATTCAGATGTCTGTCCAAAATGCTGGAAAATGTTGTTGTCGTAAGTAACTGCTATACGCATGAGTGTTCTCCTTTTTATATAAGATGATGTTTCACATATCGCGGGATAAAGATCCTACGTTCCTGCTCATCTTAACATATGAAAACTGTTTATACAAACAATGGATATTATTTTTTAAATTTTTGTTGTAAGGCTATGAAATGAATAGCGATTCGTGATATAATTGTGCCCGAAAATAATATGGGTCAAGGGACAGATGGACACAAATCGGATGCTTGCATACGATTTTGTGTCTATGAGAACCGCAAAAACATGAGGATGTAATCATTTTTCGAAGAAAAATGTATGGAATCCGAATGTTTTTAGTGATTTTGAGAGTGCGTAGCACGTAAAAATCACGATTGACTCATAGAGAGTCTCATTTGTCGGGCAACACATAATATATAAAGAAGATACAAGATGATGATCAGAGAAATGAAAACTGACGACTGGAATCAGGTCAGAAAAATATATTTGCAGGGAATAAACCGCGGAAACTGCACGGTTGTTACCGAATGTCCTTCTTACGAAGAATGGGACGCGTCCCACTTAAAAGAATGCCGATTTGTCTGTGAGAAAAAAGGAAGAGTCGTAGGCTGGATAGCTTTATCGCCTACATCGTCAAAACACGCCTACAGAGGCGTTGTCGAGGTGAGCGTCTATGTCGATGAAAACAGCCAGGATCAGGGTATAGGCACGCTGCTCCTTGAACATATGTGTATTGAGAGCGAAAGAGCAGGATTCTGGACTTTATTTGTGGCGATATTTGAATCAAATACCGCCAGCAGGGCGCTGCATCAAAAGTGCGGCTTCAGGGAGATAGGTTACAGAGAAAAAATCGCAAAAGACAGATTTGGAAACTGGATAAATACAATAATGATGGAAAGAAGAAATTCCATAGAATAACAGGCCGGCGTTTTCGCCGGCCTGTACTTTAATCTTCGGGAAGATGCTGTTTTACGATTTCTGTCTGTGAAACTATTTTTTCTGTCTCTTCGTCAGTCATTTTTTCGATTTTTTTGTTTCGGATTAGCTTTTCAAGCAACGCCGCGTCGTTTGTGATGATTTTCTTAGTCGCGCGGTCAAGAGTCTTTTTGTTTTCCTTAAGATATACCGCTGCTTTTGAGTAGGCAATCTGGGCTTCACGCAGGATATCGAGTCTCTGTCGGTTTGTTGAATCCTGGCTTTCATACTGACGGGCTTCGTTTATGGCTCTTTCGATATCGGCGTCAGACATGTTTGAAGTCGCTGTGATAGTTATATCCTTGCTGCGGCCTGTTCCCAGGTCTTTTGCGGAAACTTTTACGATGCCGTTCGCGTCTATATCAAAAGTAACTTCGATCTGAGGAACGCCTGCGGGAGCGCGCCTTATTCCGTTCAGCCTGAATTTTCCGAGCAGTACGTTGTCCTTAGCGAAAGGACGTTCGCCCTGAAGAACTTTGATTTCAACAGTTGTCTGATTGTTCATTACCGTCGAGAATATCTGGCTGTATCTGGTCGGAATAGTTGAGTTTCTTCCGATGAGTTTAGTAGCGACTCCGCCGACAGTTTCGATAGAAAGAGTAAGAGGAGTGACGTCCATGAGCACGAGCTCGGAAGCTGTTCCGGTTGTAAGTTCTCCGCTGAGCTTGCCGCCCTGTATTGCCGCGCCTAAAGCGACGCATTCATCGGGATTTAAGCTCTTTGAAGGCTCTTTTCCTGTTATCTGACGGACTTTTTCCTGTACCGCCGGCATTCTTGTGGAGCCGCCTACGAGAAGAACCATTCCGAGTTCAGAGGTGCTTACGCCTGCGTCTGTCAGAACTTTTCTTACCGGCTCTTCAGTACGGGCTACGAGATCTGAAGTGAGCTCCTCAAATTTGCTTCTGGTGATATCCATTTCGAGATGCACTGGCTCACCCTTAACAGTAGCGATAAACGGAAGATTTATACTTGTCACCGACTGGGAGGAAAGGGCTTTTTTTGCTTCTTCGGCAGCTTCGCGGACTCTCTGCATCGCCACAAGATCGCGTGAAATATTTATTCTTGCAGTGCGTTTATATTCTTCGACGATGTATTCGACGAGTCTTAAATCAAAATCGTCGCCGCCAAGACGGTTGTCTCCCGCTGTAGCGAGTACTTCGATCAGATTGTCGCCGATTTCTATAAGTGAAACGTCAAACGTACCGCCGCCGAGATCGTATACCATTATTTTCTGCGGCTGGCCGTGGTCAAGACCATAGGCTAAAGCTGCCGACGTAGGTTCGTTGATGATTCTTAAAACTTCAAGACCGGCAATTCTTCCCGCGTCTTTTGTGGCCTGACGCTGAGCGTCGTTAAAATATGCCGGAACCGTTATGACTGCCTGCGTTACCTCCTGGCCGAGATAGCTTTCGGCGTCTTTTTTCAGTTTGGAAAGGATCATGGAAGAGATTTCCTGCGGAGTGTAAACCTTGCCGTCAATCTTTACCTTATGATTTGAACCCATCTCTCTTTTAATAGAAGAAACTGTTCTTTCGACATTCGCGGAAGCCTGTCTTTTGGCTACGTCGCCGACAAGTCTTTCGCCGTCTTTTGTAAACGCGACGACGGAAGGCGTCGTTCTGTGGCCTTCTGCGTTTGTTATTACTACAGGATTTCCACCCTCCATAACAGCTACGCAGCTGTTGGTGGTTCCAAGATCTATTCCTATTACTTTACCCATTTTATTTCCTCCGGAGTTTATTTGATAGAGCCTCGTTTTTTATCAGGTATAATAACTATATTACCTGTTTTTATCGTTTCGGGGATATCGATTATACGCTGATTCCTGCTTCCTCTGAATTGAAGGGAAATATCTTTTTCATCTTCGATAAAACGTCCGTCGACAAGTACATCCGTAAGAGAAAGCATTTCTTTTGTCCATTCACAGCATGGATGAACGTTTCCCGAAATCAGTTTTTCGTATGTATAACCAGTATATATCCAAATGGTCTTCTCCGGAAAGTTTTTTTTGCATTTTTTCATCAATAAAACAAGTTGAGCCTGATTTTCAGGCTCAAAAGGATCGCCTCCGAGGAGGCTTAAACCGTCTACATACTCGTTCGAGAGTAGTTTTAGGATTTCTTTTTCTGTTTCTTCAGTATATAAATCACCGTAATTAAAGTCCCATGTTTCAGGCTGGAAACATCCGGGACAGTGGTTGCGGCACCCGGATACGAAAAGACTTACACGTATCCCGGGGCCGTTGGCGATGTCACAGTTTTTCAGTGCTCCATAGTGCATGACATTACCCTCCGCTGGTATTTATGTTTATTAAAGGTGAAGCACTCTTTCCTGTATCTCCTGAGTTCTTCCCTGATTCCAGAACTGAGTTCCGATATATCCGCATGTTCTGCGGGCAACATTCATCTTGTTCTGATCTCTGTTGTGGCAGTTAGGGCATTCCCAGATGAGCTTTCCGCTGTCGTCTTTGATGATCTGGATCTCGCCGTCAAAGCCGCACACCTGGCAGTAATCGCTCTTTGTATTGAGCTCCGCGTACATGATGTTGTCGTAGATGAACTGCATTACTTTTAATACTGCTTCGATATTGTTCTGCATATCGGGAACTTCGATATAGCTGATGGCTCCGCCGGGTGAAAGCGCCTGGAATTTGCTCTCTAAAGCGAGTTTTTCAAATGCGTCGATCTTCTCCGTTACATGTACATGGTAAGAGTTTGTAATATAGTTTTTGTCTGTTACACCTTCGATGATTCCAAAACGTTTTTGAAGGCATTTAGCGAATTTGTATGTTGTAGACTCAAGAGGAGTTCCGTAGAGAGAGTAGTCGATGCTTTCGGCTGCTTTCCATTTAGCGCATGCTTCGTTGAGTTTTTTCATTACCTCAAGGCCGAATGCTTCGCCTTCAGGCTCTGTGAGTTTTTTGCCTGTGACTTCGTAAACGCATTCCCAAAGACCTGCGTAACCGAGAGATATCGTTGAATATCCGCCGTAAAGGAGTTTGTCGATAGTCTCGCCTTTCTTAAGTCTCGCGAGAGCGCCGTACTGCCAGAGGATCGGAGCGGCGTCTGTAAGAGTTCCTTTGAGTCTTTCATGGCGTGCTCTTAAGGCGCGGTGGCAAAGGTCAAGTCTTTCGTCGAGAACCTGCCAGAACTTGTCGATGTTTTTGCCGTCTACGCATGCGGTGCAGGCAACGTCAACAAGGTTTATAGTTACAACGCCCTGATTAAATCTGCCATAGTATTTCGGTTTTCCGTTTTCATCGACATAAGGCGTAAGGAAGCTTCGGCAGCCCATGCATGTGTAGCAGTGGCCTTCGCCGTTTTTGTCGATTTTGAGCTTGAGCATCATCTTTTCTGAAATATAGTCAGGAACCATGCGCTTTGCCGTGCATTTCGCTGCCATTTCAGTGAGGTACCAATAAGGCGATTCTTTTGTAATATTGTCTTCTTCGAGAACGTATACAAGTTTAGGGAACGCCGGAGTTACGAATACTCCCGCCTCGTTTTTAACGCCCTGATATCTCTGATAGAGAACTTCTTCTATGATGAGAGCAAGGTCTTTTTTCTCTCTTTCAGAACGGGCCTCGTTGAGATACATGAAAAATGTAATAAACGGAGCCTGGCCGTTTGTCGTCATGAGAGTTACTACCTGATACTGGAGCGTCTGAACGCCTTTTTCGATCTCTCTTCTGAGGCGTTTTTCAACGATGCTGTTTATCGCGTCTTCAGAAGGATCAATTCCCAGTTCGGCGAATTCTTCCTGAGTTTCCTTGAAGATTTTCTTGCGGGAAACGTCTACGAACGGAGCTAAGTGAGTAAGAGATATACTCTGTCCGCCGTACTGGCTGCTGGCAACCTGCGCTATGATCTGAGTAGCGATGTTGCAGGCAGTTGAAAAGCTGTGGGGCTTTTCAATAAGAGTCTCGCTTATAACAGTTCCGTTCTGGAGCATGTCTTCAAGATTTACAAGATCGCAGTTGTGCATATGCTGCGCGAAATAGTCTGAATCATGGAAATGAATGATGCCTTCTTTGTCGGCTTCAACTATGTCGGCAGGAAGAAGGATTCTTGTCGTAAGGTCGCGGCTCACTTCACCGGCCATATAGTCTCTCTGAACGCTGTTTACAGTAGGATTTTTATTTGAGTTTTCCTGTTTTACTTCTTCGTTGTTGCACTCGATAAGCGAAAGAATTCTGTTATCAGTGCTGTTTGATTTTCTTACAAGCGTACGCTGGAAACGATAGCGCACGTAACGGCGCGCGATATCGAAGGCGCCTGTAGACATAATCTGATTTTCTACCATATCCTGAATTTCTTCAACGGATACGGCGCGGTTCATTTTCTGACATTTGTATTCTATAAATTCGGAAATGTCTTTGATCTGTTCGTCAGTGAGCTTTGTGGTCTCGCTGGCGTCGCTGGCTTTTCTGATGGCGTTCGCAATTTTAAGAATATTAAAATCAACTTCTGAGCCGTTTCTCTTTATGATTTTCATGATCTAACCCCCATTTGATTATATTTAAAATCTGATAAAATTCACTAAATGCCGCAACCGAAGCTGCGTGTCCATTATATGTCCGCTGCGGCAAAAAAACAGTTGCACATGCAACAAAACACTGTTATTATACAAAATATAGTAAATGTAATCAAAAACACACACATTATTTAGTAGTTGTTTTTATTAAAAATACTTGACTTGCTGAAATAAATCATAAAAAGGAGACTTGTTTTGGAGCCGTTAGCCGAAGAATTGATAAATAACTGCGAAGGAAAAGAGATGAAGTTTTCAGCCGGAGAAGCCATAACTGAGACATTTATGAACGATGCCGGAGATTTCGGAATCGTAACCGAAGGCATGCTTTTTCTTGAA
>CASEDW010000051.1 GCA_949286775.1 uncultured Eubacteriales bacterium
GACGACAGATACGGCGGCCAGTACAACAACGGATATGACGACAGATATGGCGGCCAGTATAACAACGGATATATGGATGACTCCCAGTGGGAAGAAGAAAGACAGCGCCGTATAGAACAGCGCAAAGCGAGAAGAGAATACGAGCAGAAAAAAGAAAACAGCAAAATAATATTAATCGGAATCATAATAGCCGCGGCTATCGCCGTAGTAGGAGTGGCGGCGTTTTTCGGTGTGAACTATTTTATGGGCGATTCTCAGACGAGTCAGAATCAGCAGCAGGATGTTATTGAAAATCCTATAAAAAACAAAGACAATAACACAACGCCTACGCCTTCTGTGACAAAAGAGCCTGAACTTACGCCAAGCGCAACGCCTACGCCAACGCCGACACAGACGGCCAAACCTACGCCTACAGTGACTCCTACTCCGGAGCCTGAACTTACGGCTCAGGTAAAGACGGCTTCATCGGTAGACAGAAGCGGATACAGCAAGGTTAAAATTTCGGACTCCAGCGCATCCTCTACGATTAAACAGGACAATATCGACAATTCCTCAAAGATGACATATGACGGAGACGAGACTACCTCATGGCAGGAAGGCGCACAGGGCTATGGAATCGGCGAATTTTTACATTATGAACTTGATAAAGAATATGATGTAAGATATATCACCTTTAATATGGGAAACTGGAGAACAGAAGAGCTGTTCTATCAGAACTGCCGTCCGAAGGATATTACAGTATGGGTCGGAGATTACTCTTTTGACATCACTGTTCCCGACGGAATGACAGAGTACTGTATGGAACTGTCAAAAGATGTTCCCGCGACAGAGGTGTATATCCAGATAAACAGCGTATACACTGAGAGAACCGATTGTGAAGATACTTGTATTTCTGAGGTTGGAATTTACGGAAAATAATCATGGGAAATAACATCGATAAAAAGAACACCGGAATAAAATTTTTGATTTTTATTTTGATTGCCGTGGCTGTTTTCACGGCAGTTGTGTTGATTTTTGCGAAAATCAGAGATGTAAGGGCTGATGTTCAGATATCGGAAAAATCTTCAGAAAAAATTGAAGCAGGCATTAAGGATAAGCCGGATGAGGGCGTGAAGCTCACTTTGGCGCCTTCAAAAGAAAAAAGAAAAGTCAGGATACAGAAAATAGAAAATAAAACGAAAGAAGCTGAAACGGTCGTGCTTGAGAGCATTGAAAATATTGAAGCAGGAACCGTTTTAAAAGAAGAAGAGCTGGATCTGACAAATCTTGATAAATATTTCACCGTCTCTGAAATATCGGATGAGCTTTTCGAAAGAATCTACGGCGACGACAAGTCGTATAAGACGTACTGCAACGTTCCAAGGGAAGACCTTTGTTATATAAAGATGCTTCACAGAGGATTTGACACAGAGATTCATGTTGGAGAAATGATAGTAAACAAAGCGATTGAAAGCGATGTAATAGAGATATTTACTGAACTGTTCAAAAACGACTATCAGATTGAAAAAATGGTTCTTATAGATGAATACGGAGCCGACGACAATCTCTCAATAGACGCGAACAATACGTCGGCGTTTAATTACCGCCTTGTGACAGGAGGAAGTTCCGTTTCACTTCACGCCTGGGGAGTCGCTATTGATATTAATCCCATACAAAACCCATATATATGGAGCGACGGAGCAGGCGGATGGCTGTGGGAAGACAGGGACGCTGATCTTTATCTTGACAGAGACGCGATTGACGCCAAAGAGCGCCATATGATAAATCATGACGACCTGTGCTATCAATTGTTTACCGAACATGGTTTTACATGGGGCGGAGACTGGCAGAATCCTATAGATTACCAGCATTTCGAAAAACAGGTCGTTTCGTACTGACATTGGTATTATTATATTTAATATAGAAAGAAGATGTTTAAAATGATTAAAATTGACATTATTTCAGGATTTCTTGGAGCCGGAAAGACGACTCTGATTTCAAAATTATTGAAAGACAGCTTTAAGAACGAGCAGGTCATCATTATTGAAAATGAGTTTGGCGAGATCGGCATAGACAGCGGATTTCTCAAATCAACAGGCATAGAGATACGCGAGATGAATTCAGGATGTATCTGCTGCTCTTTGGTGGGGGATTTCGGAAAAGCGCTTCAGGAAGTTATAACGCAGTATGAACCGGACAGAATCATAATCGAACCGTCAGGAGTAGGAAAACTTTCCGATGTAAAAAAAGCGGTTATTGACGCCGGTGCTAAACTTGACAAAGAGGTGCAGATCGACAGCGCTACGGCTGTTGTCGACATAACAAAATGCAAAACATATTTGAAGAATTTCGGAGAGTTTTATAAAGATCAGATTCATTCGGCCGGAACGATCATACTTACAAGAATGGATCTTCCAAAAGCTACGCAGGAAAAAGTTGACGAAGCTATCGATATGATCAGAGAACTTAACAAAGACGCGACGATTATAACTACTCCGCTAAATCAGCTTGACTCAGCGAAAGTGCTTGATCTTATGGAGAAGGGAAGCGTTGATCTTGCGCAGGCTCTTCTTGAGGAAGCGAAACATCATCATGATCATGATCATGACCACGAGCATCATCATGATCACGAGCATGACCATCACCACGAACATGATGAAAACTGCACATGCGGATGCAACGACCATGATCATGACCACGAGCATCATCATGATCACGACCATGAACATGAGCATCACCACGACCATGATGAGAACTGCACATGCGGATGCCACGACCATGATCATGACCACGAGCATGATCATGACCACGAGCATCATCATGATCACGACCATGAACATGAGCATCACCATGACCATGACGAGAACTGCACATGCGGATGCCATGACCATCACCACCATCACCATGCCGACGAGGTATTTACAAGCTGGGGCCGCGAGACTTCTCATAAATATACAAGCGAAGATATAGAAAAGATCATAAAGGAACTTGGCACAAGCGACGAGTACGGCGTTATATTAAGAGCAAAAGGAATAGTTCCTTTGACAGACGGCACCTGGGCATATTTTGATATGGTTCCGGAACAGACAGAGGTCAGAAAAGGAGAGCCTGAATTTTCAGGAAGACTCTGTGTAATAGGTTCTGATCTGAAAGAAGATAAGATATGTGAACTTTTCGGAGTTAAATAATTCAAACAATTTTAAACGGGAGACAGAAAATGAATAAAATCAGGAAGAAATTTTATATGACGACAGCCATTGCCTATGCGTCGGGCAAGCCTCATATCGGAAACACATATGAGATAGTCCTTGCTGACAGTATCGCGAGATTTAAAAGAATGCAGGGATATGACGTTTTCTTCCAGACGGGAACAGACGAGCATGGACAGAAGATTCAGCTTAAAGCTGAAGAAGCGGGAGTTTCCCCAAAAGAATACGTAGATAAAGTCGCAGGTGAGATAAAAAACATCTGGGATATTATGAATACGTCATATGATAAATTTATCAGAACAACTGATGAGGATCATGAGATCCAGGTTCAGAAGATATTCAAAAAACTTTACGATCAGGGCGACATATATAAGGGATATTATGAAGGACTTTATTGTACGCCGTGTGAATCCTTCTATACACCTGCTCAGCTTAAAGACGGAAAATGTCCTGACTGCGGCAGAGAAGTAGTTGAAGCAAAAGAAGAGGCGTATTTCTTTAAAATGAGCAAATATGCCCAGAGACTTATAGATCATATCAACGCGCATCCTGAGTTCATTCAGCCTGTGTCAAGAAAAAATGAGATGATGAACAATTTCCTGATTCCGGGACTTCAGGATCTCTGCGTTTCAAGAACTACCTTTACATGGGGAGTTCCTGTTGACTTTGATCCAAAGCATGTAACTTACGTATGGCTCGACGCCCTTACAAACTATATCACAGGAATAGGATATGACTGCGACGGAAATTCGTCTGAGCTGTTCAAGAAAAACTGGCCTGCCGATCTTCATCTCATAGGAAAGGATATCGTAAGATTCCATACGATTTACTGGCCTATTTTCCTTATGGCTCTCGGGCTTCCGCTTCCAAAACAGGTATTCGGACATCCGTGGCTCCTTCAGGGCGACGGCAAGATGAGCAAATCAAAGGGAAATGTTCTCTATGCCGATGATTTGAGAGACGTATTCGGCGTTGACGCCGTAAGATATTTTGTGCTTCACGAGATGCCGTTTGAAAACGACGGCGTTATAAGCTGGGAACTTATGGTTGAGAGAATGAACTCGGATCTTGCCAATATTCTCGGAAATCTCGTAAACCGTACAATTTCTATGTCGAATAAATATTTCGGCGGTATCGTGACAGATAAAAACGTATGTGAAGATGTTGATTCCGATCTTAAAGAAGTAGTCAGCAAAACAGCCGAAAAGGTTGTGGAAAAGATGGACGGCTTAAGAGTGGCTGACGCTCTTACGGAAATCTTCAATCTTTTCAGAAGATGCAACAAATATATCGACGAGACTATGCCATGGGCGCTTGCGAAGGAAGAGGAAAAGAAAGACAGACTTTCAACAGTTCTCTACAATCTCGTAGAGGGAATCACGACAGGAGCTTCTCTTCTTGCTCCGTTTATGCCTGAAACGGCCGAAAAGATCGTATCACAGCTTGGCACAGAACTCAGGGATTATGAAGATCTCGACAAATTCGGATTATATCCGAACGGAAATAAAGTTACGGAAAAACCGGAGATACTCTTCGCGAGACTTGATGTTAAAGATGTGCTGGCAAAAGCTGAAGAAATCCAGGCAAAACAGCTTGCCGCCATGGGAAAGACTGAAAAAGAAGAAGAGCCTGATGTTGAAGTAGAGCTCAAACCTGAGATCGAATACGATGACTTTATGAAAATGCAGTTCGCGGTGGGCGAGATAGTATCATGCGAAGCTGTGAAAAAATCCAAAAAGCTGCTCTGTTCGCAGGTTAAGATCGGAAATCAGATGAAACAGATCGTTTCAGGAATCAAGGCTCACTATACGCCGGAAGAAATGGTCGGAAAGAAAGTCATGGTTCTTTTAAATCTTAAACCGGCGCGCCTTGCGGGAGTGCTTTCAGAGGGAATGCTTTTATGCGCTGAAGATGAAAAAGGCAATCTGGCGCTTATGGTTCCTGAAAAGGATATGCCTTCAGGAGCGGAGATCTGCTGATGGAAAATATGATTTTTGATACCCACGCGCATTATGACGACGAGGCCTTTGATGAGGACAGGGACGAACTCCTGTCCTCTTTTCCTGATAACAGGATAGGATGGGTGATTGACGCCGCGTCAACAGTGAAAAGTCATGAGGATATTTTAAAACTCACGGAAAAATATCCGTTTATATACGGAACTGTCGGAGTGCATCCCGACGAAGTCGGGTCCCTCGATGATGAAGTTTTCGCCCGCCTTGAAAAACTGTGCGATCTTCCGAAAACTGTTGCTGTCGGAGAAGTCGGACTCGATTATCACTGGAACATTGAGGAAAAATCAAAGCAGATATACTGGTTTGAGCGTTTTATAGATCTTGCCAAAAGAAAAGAGCTGCCGCTCATAATACACAGCCGCGAGGCGGCTTCAGATACGCTGGAAGTTTTAAAGAGCTCTGACGCCGGAAAAATCGGAGCTGTGATGCACTGCTATTCTTATTCGAAAGAAATCGCGAAAGTTCTGCTGAACGAGGGATTTTATTTTGGAATAGGAGGCGTAGCGACTTTCAAGAACGCGAGAAAACTCATAGAGACGATAGAGTATCTTCCGATGTCATCTATCCTGCTGGAAACGGATTGTCCGTATCTTGCGCCTGTGCCGTACAGGGGAAAGAGAAACTGCTCTTTATATATTCCTTACGTGGTCGAAAAAATTTCGCAGTTAAAGAATATAAGTGAAGAAGAAGTAATAAGAATTACGGCGCAAAATGCCCTCAGACTTTTTGGCAAAGTCATGTAGATAAGCCAAACGATAAGTCTTTATTGAAACTCTTGCACAAAAGTAGACGTGTTGTTATAATAAAAATGTAGTTTTTGTATAAACTGAAACTACAATAATAAGTAGGAGGGTGATGTTATGAACATTATCATCAGCGGAAAAAACATAGAATTAACGGACGGATTAAAGGCGGCAGTAGAAGAAAAGATTACTAAGCTTAACCGCTACTTCAACCCAAATACGGAGGTACATGTTACTTTAAGTGTTGAGAAAGAGAGACAGAAAATAGAAGTTACGATCCCTGTAAAAGGCAATATCATCAGATCCGAGCAGGTAAGCAACGATATGTATGTTTCTATAGATCTTGTTGAAGAAGTTATCGAGAGACAGTTAAGAAAATATAAAAATAAGATTGTCGACAAGAATCAGTCTGACGGAAGCTTCCAGAAGGATTATATTGAAAACGATTATCTCGAGGATGAAGACGTTAAAATAACAAAGACCAAGAAATTTGAAGTAAAACCGATGTTCCCTGAAGACGCATGCGTACAGATGGAGCTTTTGGGACATGATTTCTTTGTTTTCTACAATGCTGAAACAGAGGCGATCAATGTGGTATACAAGAGGAAAAACAACTCGTATGGTCTTATCGAACCTGAGTATTGATTGAATATTATGCACAGTTATTTTGTTGGTTTTTTGCGGAAATTTTTCAATGCTTTTTGTTGATGATTTCTGATTTTATGATTTTTCTACAGGAATATCTCACAATCTTTTGTGGAATATTCCTGTTTTTTTGTGAAATGATTGAAGATTGAATTATGAATTAAATGGGATTATAATATGCAAGAAATAAAATTACAGGATTGGTGGATATGGAAACTATACAGATCATATGCATTATAGTCGGCGCTCTTGCCGGTTTCGCGGCTGCGTTTCTAAATATGCTTTTATCTAAAAAAAGCTACAAAACGTCAAACAGCACAGCGGGAATCATGGGCGCTAATGTTCTAAGACTGATAGTGGATTTAGCGGCTTTCGCAATCGGTTTTTTAATCTGTGATAACTGTGATCTTCCGATGGTTGAAACGTTAGTTTCGATCGCGGTTGGTTTGAGTGCCGGAGAAATGATCTTTCTTCGGAAACTCATAAATAATATAAAAAAAGAAAACAGTGAAAAAAATGAAGAAAGGAGTGCGTGAGTTTGTCAGAATTCATTAATGATTTTCTTGCCCCGAACAGCGTTATCATCACCGAATGGATAATAATAGGCGCGATTATCGTATTTTCAATACTGATAACAAGAAATTTAAAAGAAGTGCCGGGGAAATTACAAAATGTCGGTGAGATGGCAGTAGGAAAATTGTTCGGATTTTTCTCCGGTGTCATGGGTGAAAAGACGGCAAGAAAATATTTCCCGATCATGGGAACGTTTTTTGTGTTTATAGTTGTCTGCAACTATACGGGAGAGCTGCCCGGCTCGGGAGAGTATTTTCCGGTGCCGACTTCGGTACTGGCGGTTCCTCTGGCATTGGGAATCATCGCGTTTGTGACTATTCACAGCTGCGGATTCAAAAAGCACGGATTCTTAGGCTATCTGAAATCATTTACGAAACCGGTCGCCGCGCTTTTGCCGATCACTATTCTCGAACAGTTTGTCAGGCCGTTATCACTAACGCTCCGACTTTACGGAAACCTATATGGTGAAGAACAGGTTACTGCACAGCTGAGAGAAATGTTTCCGGTGTTTCTGCCATGGATCATGAACCTGCTTGAACTTATGTTCGCGTTGATTCAGGCAATGATATTTACAATGCTCGTTGCCATATTTATTGGGGAAGCAGTGGAAGAAGAATCATAATTTTGTTAATTACAGGAGGAAAAAAATATGGATATCGGAAGTGGACTTATAGCGATTGCAGCAGCGCTTGCAATTTCAATCAGCGCCTTGGGCGTAGGTATAGGACAGGGAAACGCGGCGGCGTCAGCTATGGAGGCGATGGCTCGTCAGCCTGAACAGGCAGGCAACTTGCGTACAAACATGATCCTCGCGCTGGGACTTATGGAGGCTCTGGCGATCTACGGACTGCTTATTGCATTTATGCTCTTATCTAAGATCTGAAAAAACGAAAATTACGCAATAAGTAAAAAAGGGGGAAACTGAATTGGTCTTTAATCTTTTAGGGCTTGAAATATCGATCCCGACTTTAATATGGACAGTTATAAATTTTTTCCTTCTTTTGTTTCTGTTGAATAAATTCCTTTTTAAACCGGTAATGAAATTTGTCGATCAGAGAAATGAAAAGATAAAAGCCGGCATACAAGAGGGCAAAGACGCTGAAAAACTTTTGGCCGAAACACAGGGTAAGCTTAAAGAAGAACTGGCTGAGGCGAACGCGCAGGCAAGAGAAATAATAGAAAAAGGAAAAACTCTTGACGCGCAGAAGAGAGCCAAATCGCTCGAAGGAACTCATAAACAGGTTTCTGAGATGAAAGAAAAAATCAGAGTGGACATCAAGTCAGAAGAAAGCACGCTGAAAGAAGAAATCGATAAACAGATGCCTGAAATGGTTGATGATTTTGTCAAATCGCTGCTTAAATATCTGACAGGAAGATTTTCTTTCAATCCGGTAATAAAAACTACGGATATAAGCGAAGAAGCATATGAGAATATAGAAAGCGTGCCGGCTGAGAAAGAAGACCAGCCGCCGGTTCAAATGTCTGAAGCTTACAGAAAGATTTCTGAAATGAAAGAAAAAGTCAGAGAAGAAATCAAGTCAGAAGAAAACGCTGTAAAAGAAGAAATTGACGAACAGATGCCGAACATGGTAGACGGAGTTATCAAGTCTCTTCTTAAATAAATGTGTGAGTATTACAGCAATTACAACAGGGATAACGAAAGGAGGGATGACGCGCAATGCCAGCTATTGTGTACCAAATAATAAATTTTGTACTGTTTTTTGGTATTCTGGCGTTTATATGCCGAAAATTTGTTCCACGTATGTTTGCGAGACACAAAGAACAGATAATATCTGAACTGCAAACAGCACAGGTGGCATCAGAACGTGCAAAATCTCTTCAGGCAGACATTTCAACTTCGAAAGCACAGAATGAAGAGAGAAAAACAGAGATTTTTAAAATGGCAGAAAAACAGGTAGAGATAAACAGTATGAAGTCAAAAGCTGATACGGAAAAAACGGCGGAAAAACTGTTGTCAAACATGGAGTACGAGAGAGA
>CASEDW010000052.1 GCA_949286775.1 uncultured Eubacteriales bacterium
ATTGCGAAGAAAACAAACCGCAGATAAATATTTAAAAATCTGGTTTTGAAAAATTCACCGTATTTTATGTCGCGCCCTGCGATCGAATATGACGACACCAGAAAGAAAATATCCACGCCGGCATACGCGATCGTCACCAGGAATTGTTCCGCAGCCGTACCGCTTATGTTTATCCATAAATGATATACAAGTATCCAGAGAGCCGCGACTGACTGAAGAAAATTTTTGTTGATATTCATATTTATGATTTATTTACTCGGAAGGGCACATCAGGAAAAATACCATATTGTCACGGATGTAGCTCACTGTTTCATCAGCTTCCGTACAGACATTCCATCTTGGATTTGCGGCCTCTTCCAGTTCCTTTAAAAGAGCTTCCGGATCGTCGCTTTCAAAAACATATCCGGTAAACGGTATAGTGCTTATCATGGCTGAGAAATTGACGGCCTTCGTATAACCGCTGATCTCGCCGTCAAATCCCGGAAGATAACCGTCGGTAATCTCTCTTTCCATAAGAGTCGCTTCGAAAATATTTGAATCTATAAGCTCTTTTACAGCCGACTCGGCGTCGGTCGTATCTGAATTTGCAAATACGGCAAGATATTTGCTTCCTATAGTATCGCCGGGTTCGACAACTTCAGAAACGGAAGATGATTCGGACGAGTCTGAATCATCCCCCGGCGTTCCGGCGCAGGCCGCGATATTTAAGGCCAGAATAAATGCTGATAATAACAGAAGAGATTTTTTTATCATAATGAACTCCTTTCGCTGAACTGAAGTTCCTGCTGTTTGATACTAACTCTTGTACCGGCAGGAATTGATTTTGTTATAAAAGCGTTGCCGCCGATGACAGAACCTCTGCCTATCACCGTTTCGCCGCCTAATATCGAAGCACCCGAATATATGGTAACGTCGTCTTCGATAGTCGGATGTCTCCTGACGCCTTTTAGTTTCTGACCGCCTTTTGTAGAAAGGGCGCCCAACGTAACGCCCTGATATATCTTGACGTTATTTCCTATAAGAGTCGTTTCGCCGATGACAATGCCGGTTCCGTGATCTATGAAAAAATGTTTTCCTATAGTCGCTCCCGGATGAATGTCAATTCCCGTGAGGCTGTGGGCGTGTTCCGTCATAATACGCGGAATCAGCGGGACATTCAGTAAAAACAGCTCATGGGCAAGCCTGTTTACGGTGATCGCGTAGAGACCGGGATAGGCAAGGATGATCTCCTCAAAGTTTTTCGCGGCGGGGTCGCCTTCAAACGCCGCTTCAAGGTCGGTCTCGAGATATTCGCGTACAATTGGAATCCTCTTCATAAACTCCAGCGTGACATTGTAGGCTTTTTCCTCCTGCTTGTCGTAGGAAAGATCGCTGACTTCTTCAACGAATTTACCGACCTTCAGTATCTGCTGATGAAGTCTGTATGTGACGTCCTCAATAAGCGTCGCCACATGGTTGACCTGGTTATAGCTTTTGTAGCGCAAATCTCTGTAGTAGCCGGGATAGACAATTTTAAGCAGATTCCCGATGATGTTTATAATGACTTCTTTGTTCGGACGCAGATAGTCGTTGTCCATCATATCAATATGGCGGTTTTTACCATAGTCATTCATTATCAGATCGACTATCTGCTGTACATTTTCAGGTGTATATGACATAAATTTCTCGCTTTCGATTGTATATTTTGAATTATATCATTGTCCACAGAATTATACCAATAAGTCATGCAAAAAAGCAATATCCGGCATGTATCTATGGTTGACTGTAAAAATTCTGTGTGGCATAATAAAGGGTATAATATAGCCACACAGAGAGGAGAGAGTATATATGAAGATCGTTCCAATGCGTGATTTAAAAAATACAGTTGAGATAGAACGCTGTTGTGTTAAGGAAAATGGTCCGGTATATGTTACGAAAAATGGATATGGCCGTCTGGTTGTTATGGATATTGATTATTATGAACGTACAATGCGAAAAATGTATGAAGCAAAAATGCTCATAGACGGTTTGAAAAATGTAAAAGATGGAAAAACTAAAAGCGGAAAAGAAGTCATAAATGGG
>CASEDW010000053.1 GCA_949286775.1 uncultured Eubacteriales bacterium
AGTGCTCATACATAAGGACTGCGATGACGCTGATGAGACAATCATAAAAAAAGCATTTCCGGAAGCTGATATAATACTTCTTGAGGGATTCAAAGAAAGCCCGTATCCGAAATATTTTTGCGCATATCCTGAAAGGGAAAACGTGCCGGCGGATGTGCTTGCGGAAATGATAATAGAAGAATACGAAAGAATCACGGAAGACTCATAAATATGCAACGAAAAGAGGCGGATATGAAACTGATTAAAACAGAGGACGCGGCAGGACATGTTCTTTGCCATGATATAACGCAGATAATAAAAGGAGTCACTAAAGACGCGGTATTCAGAAAAGGGCATGTCGTTACAGAAGAAGATATTCCCGTGCTTTTAAGCGTCGGAAAAGAAAATCTGTATGTCTGGGAAAAAGATGAAAACATGATCCATGAAAATGAGGCCGCGAAGATATTGTATGATATCGCCGCTGATGAAAATATGAGCGCTTCTGATGTAAAAGAGGGCAAAATAGAGCTTATAGCCAAAACTGACGGCGTACTTAAAATCAACAGAGAAAAATTGAAAGCAATAAATTCTCTCGGCGAGATGATGATCGCGTCGAGACACGGCGGTTTTCCTGTAAAAAAAGGCGATAAGATCGCGGGGACGAGGATAATACCCCTCGTTATCGAAAAAGAAAAAATGGAAAAAGCAAAAGAAACGGCGGGCAGTGAGTCGATATTTAAAATACTTCCGTACAAAATAAAAACAGCAGGTGTTATCGCGACAGGAAATGAAGTATTTAAGAATCGCATTAAAGATACTTTTACGCCTGTTATAGCCGAAAAACTTGCTGAATACGGAATAAAAATAACACATCGGGACATCTGTCCGGATAATCCCGGTACTATAACTGGTAAAATAGAAGAAGTTATCAGATCGGGAGCTGAGATGGTCATATGTACAGGCGGTATGAGCGTAGATCCTGATGACAGGACGCCGCTGGCGATAAAAAACGCCGGAACAGATGTAGTTACTTATGGGGCGCCTGTGCTGCCGGGAGCCATGTTTATGCTGGCATATAGAGGAGACGTTCCTGTAATAGGCCTTCCGGGATGCGTTATGTATGCTAAAAGGACGATATTTGATATTGTGCTTCCGAGAATAGTATCAGGTGAGAAGATTACAAAAAAAGAGATAGATTGTCTCGGTGAGGGCGGTCTTTGCCTTAACTGCGATATCTGCATATTTCCCAATTGCGGATTTGGAAAAGGAGTCTGAAAATGCCGGAGTTTACACATTTTGATAAAAACGGCGGCGCGGTCATGGTTGACGTCAGTGAAAAGAAAGAAACGACAAGAGAGGCTCTTGCCATGGGAAGTATTTTCATGAACCGCGAATGTTATGAAAAAGTAGTAAATCATGAGATCGGAAAGGGCGACGTGCTCGGGTGCGCGAGAATAGCCGGAATAATGGGAGCGAAAAAAACGTCGGAACTGATACCTCTGTGCCATATATTGAATCTGACAAAAGTTAAGATAGATTTTAAAACAGACGATGAAAACTGCAGCATTACAGCATACTGTAGGGTGAAATGCGTCGGGAAAACCGGCGTTGAAATGGAAGCTCTGACAGGCGTTCAGATCGCGCTTCTTACCATATATGATATGTGCAAGGCGATTGACAGGCGCATGCATATAGAAAACGTGCATCTGTGCGAAAAATCCGGAGGAAAGAGCGGAGACTTTTTTTATTGACAGAAAACCGATATGAAAGATAAGCATAACAGAGAAATAAATTATATGAGAGTGTCCGTTACGGACAGATGCAATTACAGATGCGTATACTGTATGCCTGAAAATGGCGTGAGGCTTATGGACGCAGCTCAAATACTCACATATGAAGAGATCACAAAAGTCATTGAAATCGCGGCGCAGCTTGGCATATCAAGGATAAAGCTGACAGGCGGAGAGCCTTTGGTAAGAAATGGACTGCCCAAGCTTGTAGGTATGATAAAAAAGATAGAAGGAATCGAGCAGGTCACATTGACTACCAATGGATATTTTCTTGAAAGTTATATCGACGAATTAGCTGACAACGGACTTGATGCCGTAAATATAAGCATTGACTCGCCGGATCCTGAAAGATACGCGCTGATAACAGGCGGCGGAGATCTTGGCAGAGTGTTAAAAGGAATGGAAGCGGCTGTAGCTAAAGGGATGAAAGTAAAGATTAATTCTGTTTTGTTTAACGATGAAGACTGGAAACAGATGATCTTTTTTGCGAAGGATAATACTGTGGACGTCCGCTTTATTGAAGTAATGCCGATCGGAAAAGGAAAAGAAATGTCTGGCATATCAAAAGAAGAAGTTCTCGCGTTTATGAAACGTGAAGGGATTTGTTATTCAAAAGATATGTCTTCACACGGCAACGGACCGGCTGAATATGTAAAGGCGGAAGGCTTTTTGGGAAGCATAGGACTAATAACACCGATACATAAAAAATTCTGCGCCGCCTGCAACAGAATACGTTTAACCGCTTCCGGGAAAATCAAACCTTGTCTCTGTTATGCGAAAACATTTGATGTAAGAGCGCCCCTAAGGGACAATGATATGAAAACGGTCAGGGAAACGATACGAAAAGCCATACTTGAAAAACCCGAGGCGCATCACTTTGAAAATATTACAGGAGTAACCGAGGATAGGGCAATGTTGGAGATCGGAGGCTGATATATGGCAACTGTCAGAGCGATATGCATAAGTGAAAAAAGAGGAACGGAAAAAAGATATGTTCCGGCAGCAAAACTTATCGAAGATTTTGGGATTGAAAACGACGCTCACGGCGGAAAATGGCATCGTCAGGTGAGTCTTTTGCCATATGAAAAGATAGAAGAATTCAGGGAAAAGGGCGCTGATGTCACAGCGGGAAGTTTCGGGGAAAACCTGATAGTGGAGGGGTTTGATCTGAAAAACATACCGGTGGGATCAAGGATGAAAACAGGAAACTGTCTGCTTGAAATAACCCAGATAGGAAAAGAATGTCACAACCATTGCCAGATATATCAGAAAATGGGGGACTGCATTATGCCTCGCGAAGGGATTTTTGCCAGAGTCATAAAAGGCGGAGACATTAAAACAGGAGACGAAATAGAATTGCTGCCTCCTGAAGAAGGGAGAAGACTTACCGCAGCGGTCATCACACTGAGCGATAAGGGCTACAGAGGTGAACGCGAGGATAAAAGCGGACCTCTGCTGGCGGAAGAACTTAAGAAAGCGGGATATGATATCATAGAACAGTTCATACTTCCTGATGACGAAGAGATGATAACACAGAATCTCATAAGACTGTCGGATCAAAGGCAGGTAAATCTGATCATGACGACAGGAGGAACCGGTTTTTCTCCAAGGGACTGCACTCCTGAGGCCACACTTAAAGCAGCTACAAGAAACGCTCCGGGGATCGCGGAAGCTATAAGAGCAGGTTCTATGCAGATAACAAAGAGAGCCATGCTTTCAAGGGAAGCGTCAGTGATTCGAAATCAGACCCTGATTGTCAATCTTCCGGGAAGTCCCAAGGCGGTAAAGGAAAGTCTTGATATCGTCCTTGATCAATTGGAACATGGGATTAAAATTCTTACAGGAAGAGACGGCGAGTGCGCGGGAAAATGAAAAAGAGAGTTACAGCGGGAATAGCCGCGTTTATGATCGCGTTGGCCGCATTAACAGGATGTAAAAATGAAGATGTAACAGTTACGGTATTCGCGGCAAAAAGCTTAAACGGCGTTCTGGATGAGCTGATAGAACGGTATAGCAGGGAAAATCCCAAAGTCGTTTTTGAAACAAATTATGACAGTTC
>CASEDW010000054.1 GCA_949286775.1 uncultured Eubacteriales bacterium
ACAAAGGAAAATGACGGTATATATGTCTTATCGGCAGTTGTAACAGATCTTGCCGGAAACAGTTTCAGCACGAAGACTGTTAAATACAGCGTCAACAGATTCGGTTCCGTATATATGGCAAGCTCCGAGACAGAAAAATTCCTGAAAAATCCATACGCGAAAGAGCCGCCGCTGCTTGAGATATCAGAGATCAATCCTGACGTGATAAAGTCAAGGACGCTGAGCATTTCGGTGAACGGAACGACAAAGATTCTTAAAGAAAAAACGGATTATACTGTAAAAGAGTCTGAGTCGGGATGGCATGAATATATATATACGATCAATCCGGATGTATTTCTTGATGAAAACGGAAAACTTATAATGGGAGAATACATTTTAACGATCCTTTCAACTGACAACGCCGAAAATGAAAACTCAAACAGAACAAATGAAAGCAGGCTTGACATAGCCTTTACGCTTGATAATCAGCCTCCGACAGGATTTATTGATATTACGGGATTAAAGGAAGGAGAAAACATAATTAAGGCTCAATCGACGGATATCAACGTGTACTGGGAAGACAACATAGGCGTAAGGAAAGTCATAATTAAGTTAAACGGCGAAATAATCGATACGCTTAAAGAAGATATGACTGCTGACGGTTCATTCACTTTTTCTGTCAGCGAAGCTGATAAAGAGCAGAATGTAGAAGCTATACTTGTTGATTACGCCGGCAACGAAGAAGATGTCATTTCATCTTCTTTCTTCCTTAACAGCAGTACGTTAGCGCAGTTTATGTACAATACGCCTTTATTCGCGGGAACTATAATAGGAGCGGCTGCATTGGCGGCGTCGGTTGTAATTATATTTATCACAAAGCGACATAAAAGAAATATAAATATATCATAAAACAGTTGCAATATTACTTGCTTTCTGTTACGATAATAAAGGGTTAAATAATTAGACAACTTTATAATACGATCAATTAATCAGGGCATTTGCATATAAATATATGCGGATGCCTTTTTCTGTAAAAAAATGAAAAGTGATATGAAAAATTTAGGAAGAAGAATAAGACATGCCAGGGTCAGTCTGGGAATGACCCAGGAAGAACTGGCGGAAAAGGTAGATGTATCAAGGGTAAGCATTGCAAAATATGAATCGGGCGAGATGGAGCCGAGACTGAGCAATTTCAAAATGATAGCCGACGTATTAAATGTCAGCGCCGACTACCTGCTGAATCTGAATATAGAAAGAACCGATAAAAAAATATTAAATCATCTGACGCCTAAGAGTCTGGAAGATATGGGAAGACTTGTCGAAGAGCTCAAGGCGCAGATGAAAAAAAGATAATTTACCGCGCCTTTTTCGGCCAGTCGCAGATGCTGCCGTTTATGATCGCGTTAAACATACGTTCTTTTGCGCCGGGAAAATCTTTTGTTATTGATTTTATAAGGTTTTTTACATATTCACGTTTAGTATTTCCGTCTGCCGGACACAGATTCTTTATCACGGGAAATCCTGTCTTATTTTTAAAGCCGTTTATATCCGCTTCTTTTATATACATCATAGGCCTGATCACGGTCAAATCGGTGTCATCAAGATGAGTGACGGGCGGGAAACAGTAAAACTGACCTTCAAATAACAGAGACAGCATCATTGTCTCTATAAGATCGTCTTTATGATGGGCGTAGGCTATCTTGTTGCATCCGATATCGAGCGCGGCGTTATTTAGCGCGCCTTTTCTCATCTTCGCGCAGAGAGAGCAGGGATTTTTTTCATTGCGGCATTCAAATATTATTTCAGATATCCGGGCTTTTACTATGGAATGATCAACGCCAAGCTCTTCGCAAAGTTTTGACAGAGACGAAAAATCCATATTAAAGCCAAGATCAACTGTAATGGCATAAAGCTCGAACTTTTTGGGATAAAAGCGCTTAAGGGCGTTTAAACCGTATAAAAGGGAGATGGAGTCTTTTCCGCCTGAAAGTCCGACTGCTATCTTATCGTTTTCATTTATCATTTCATAATCGTCCACTGCTCTTCGAAGCGGACTTAGCAATTGCTGTAAATTCATATATAGACCTTTCGGATTTATTTAACTTTTTCTAATTTCTTAACTATATGTCAAAATAGCTTTTGACCTTGGCATAATATTATTATATTATGATAGCAGGGTAAAAAACATTTTGTACATGATACTACGGGTCTCGAAGTCAGTCGTCATCATGCAAGCATGAAAAGCCTGACCTTTCGACCTTAGTATTATGATACCATATAATATCAGCGGCAATAAATGATTTTCAGGAAATTCAGACAGAGGTAATGAGTACGGATTTAAAAGCGTTAAAAGCCAGTATCAGAAAAGAGAAAATAGCGGCAAGAAAAGCAGCCGAAGCTGATCAAATAAGAATCAAATCGGAAAAAATCTGCAAAAAAATAATAGAGTCGAAGTTTTATCAAGAAGCGGAAGTGATAATGATATATAAAGCAGTAAACGGCGAAGTTATGCTGGATGTTTTGGAAAAAGACGCGATATCCCAAAATAAAAAAATCTGTTATCCTCTGTGTATAGACAAAACAGTGATGAAGGCGCTTGCGCCAAATGATGAAAATGCGTTTGTATCCGGTTCGTTCGGAATAAAGGAACCTGACATGAACAATTCCAAGGAAATATCTCCTGGCGATATAGATCTTGTCATCGCGCCCTGTACGGCGTTTGATGAAAAATGCCGCAGAATAGGAATGGGAGCGGGATATTACGACAGATATCTGCCGAAATGCGAAAAGGCATATATCGCTGCCGCGGCGTATGAATATCAGAAAGTTAAACGTGTTCCGGCGGATGAGTTTGATAAAACGCTGGACGCTGTCGTAAGTGAAGAAAAAGTGTATTATTCTGCCAGGTGACAGCTGGACGCAATTATATAGAAAAGAGGTTTTTATGAGTATACAGTCAGAAGTCAGATTGATGAAGAAAGACGCGCCGTTTATGGCGGCGTCTTCGCTGGAAAAGAGAAATAACGCGCTTCGTAAAATAAAAGAAAATCTCATCGCTAACGCCGAAGAGATTTTTGAGGCAAATAAAAAAGACATGGAAGCGGCCGAAGAAAACAAGATCGCGCCTTCCGTAATGAAAAGACTTAAGTTTGATCAGGGAAAACTTGACGACGTGTGTGCCGGAATTGACCAGCTGGTATCTCTTCCGGACCCGCTTGGAAAAATAACTCTGGCAAGAACCCTTGACGACGGACTTAATCTTTACCGGGTCACATGTCCGATAGGAATAATAGGAGTTATTTTCGAGGCAAGACCGGACGCGCTCGTTCAGATATCTACTCTGTGTATAAAGAGTGGAAATTGCGCCGTTTTAAAAGGCGGTAAAGAGACTGCCGAGACGAACAGGACTTTATTTAATATAATACATGAAAGTATTGTAGAGGCGGGACTTCCTGAAAGAGCGCTTCTTCAGGCCCAGCAGCACAGCGAGATCGACGAGCTGCTTCTTTGCCATGACTGTGTTGATTTGCTCATTCCGCGTGGATCAAACGCTTTTGTTCAATATATTATGAACAATACTAAGATTCCTGTTATGGGTCATGCTGACGGACTTTGCCATATTTATGTGGACAGCGAAGCGGATTTTGAAAAAGCGATACCTGTCATAATCGACGCGAAGACACAGTACACGGCGGCGTGCAACGCTGTAGAAACTCTGCTTATAAACAGAAATATCGCGAAAGAATTTCTGCCAATGGCAGCGAAAGCGCTTTCGGATGCGGGCGTTAAACTTTTCGCCACGGAAGAAGCGGCTGAAATCATAAGAGAAAATGGAACCGAAGTTAAAAGCGTAGACGAGCAGGATTTTAAAGAATACCTCGATATGGCGATATCCATAAAACTTGTTGGAAATGTTGACGAGGCGATAGATCATATTAACAGGTATGGTTCGCATCATACGGATTCTATCATTACCGAAAACAATGAAGCGGGCAAGAAATTTATGAATATGGTAGATTCAGCCGGAGTATACTGGAACTGTTCTACCAGGTTTGCGGACGGATTCAGATACGGATTCGGAGCTGAGGTCGGAATCAGTACAGGAAAGATACACGCGAGAGGTCCCGTCGGCCTTGAAGGACTTGTTACATATAAGTATAAACTTTTTGGAAAAGGCCATATTGTCGGCGATTACGCGTCCGGAAAAAAACATTTTAAATTTAAAGATATATGAAAGACAGCTAAAATCTGTCTGTTTTGATAAAAAATATCGGAACAGGCAGATTTTTTGTATAATTTTTGATTTGTGAAAATATTGCAGTCTTTAAATCGATATGATACAATATTACGGCTTATAGTCTGAGGTTTTTTACTTCAGTATCATATATAAGAATTGTGCTATTTAGAATAATTAAACAATTCATTGGGCGAAGATGGAGGAGCAACATGTACAAGAAAGTTGACACAAGCCTGGATTTTGTATCAAGAGAGAAAGAAGTTCTTGATTTCTGGAAAGAAAACAGGATATTTGAAAAGAGCATTGAAACAAGACAGGGAGATCCTATATATACATTTTACGACGGACCTCCTACGGCAAACGGAAAACCGCATATCGGACATGTACTTACGCGTGTCATCAAAGATATGATCCCAAGATACCGTACTATGAAAGGCAACATGGTTCCGAGAAAAGCCGGATGGGATACTCACGGCCTTCCTGTAGAACTTGAAGTTGAGAAAAAACTCGGTCTCAACGGAAAAGAACAGATAGAAGAATACGGCATAGAGCCTTTTATACATGAGTGTAAAGAAAGCGTCTGGAAATATAAAGGCATGTGGGAGGATTTCTCCGACAAAGTCGGCTTCTGGGCCGATATGGAGCATCCTTACGTTACTTATGACGATGATTTCATTGAATCTGAATGGTGGGCGTTAAAACAGATCTGGGAAAAGAAGCTTTTATATAAAGGATTCAAGATCGTGCCTTATTGCCCGAGATGCGGAACTCCGCTTTCGGCTCAGGAAGTGGCGCAGGGATATAAAACCCTCAAAGAGCGTTCGGCTATTGTGCGTTTTAAAGCTAAAGACGAAGACGCGTATTATTTGGCATGGACGACTACGCCATGGACGCTGCCTTCAAATCTTGGCCTTTGCGTAAATCCTGATGAGGATTACTGCAAGGTAAAAGCGGCCGACGGATATACATATTATATGGCTAAAGCTCTTCTCGATAAAGTTTTAGGAGAACTCGGAGACGAAGAAAAGGGCATAAAGCCATATGAGATACTTGAAACATTAAAGGGAAAAGATCTCGAGTACAGAGAATATGAGCCGCTGTTTGATTATACGGCGGAAGCAGTAAAAAAACAGGGCAAAAAAGCTCATTATATAATTTGCGACAGTTATGTAACGATGACGGACGGTACCGGAATCGTACATACGGCTCCAGCTTTTGGTGAAGACGATAACCGCGTATGCCGCAAATACGGAATGCCTTTCGTGCAGTTCGTAGACAGCAAGGGCGAGATGACAAAAGAAACTCCTTATGCCGGAGTTTTTGTGAAAAAAGCCGACCCGATGGTACTTAAAGATCTTGAGGAACAGGGAAAACTCTTCTCGGCTCCTAAATTTGAACATGAGTACCCGCACTGCTGGAGATGTGATACGCCGCTTATATATTACGCGCGCGAGTCATGGTTTATACAGATGACGGCCGTAAAAGACGACCTCATCAGAAACAACAACACTATAAACTGGATTCCTGAATCAATCGGAAAGGGACGTTTTGGCGACTGGCTTGAAAATGTTCAGGACTGGGGTATCTCCCGTAACCGTTACTGGGGAACGCCTTTAAATATCTGGGTATGCGACGACTGCGGACATATGCATTCTATAGGAAGCAAAGCTGAACTTAAAGAAATGTCCGATAACTGTCCGGACAATATCGAACTGCATCGTCCTTATATAGACGCTGTAACGATCAAATGCCCGAAATGCGGCAAGCAGATGCACCGTGTGCCGGAGGTTATCGACTGCTGGTTTGATTCAGGTTCGATGCCATTCGCGCAGCATCATTATCCGTTTGAAAACAAGGAAATCTTTGAACAGCAGTTCCCGGCCAAATTTATTTCAGAGGCTGTCGATCAGACAAGGGGATGGTTCTATTCGCTTCTTGCCGTTTCAACGCTCCTGTTTAATAAGGCACCATATGAAAACGTTATAGTTCTCGGCCATGTGCAGGATGAAAACGGACAGAAGATGAGTAAATCAAAGGGAAATGCCGTAGATCCGTTCGAGGCGCTTAAAGAATACGGCGCTGACGCTATACGCTGGTATTTTTATATAAACAGCGCTCCGTGGCTTCCAAACAGATTCCATGGAAAAGCAGTTCAGGAATATTCGAGAAGATTCATGGGAACTCTCTGGAACACATACGCCTTCTATGTGCTTTACGCTGAGATAGACAAGTTTGATCCGACAAAATATAAACTTGAATACGACAAGCTTGGAGTAATGGACAGATGGCTTCTTTCAAGGCTCTATTCTACAATTCAGGCAGTAGATAAAAACCTTGACAGTTATAAGATCACTGAGACAGCCAGAGCCCTTGACAGCTTTATCGATGACTGCAGCAACTGGTATGTAAGACGCTCAAGAGAAAGATTCTGGGCCAAAGGAATGGAGCAGGACAAGATTAACGCCTATATGACGCTCTATACAGCGCTTGTTGAATTTTCAAAAGCGGCGGCTCCGATGGTTCCGTTTATAACAGAAGAAATCTATCAGAACCTTGTACGCAGCGTGGATCCGAACGCAATTGAGAGCATCCATCTGTGCGACTTCCCTGAAGTAAAAACGGAGTGGATCGATACGAAACTTGAAGAAGACATGAAAAATCTTCTTGATATCGTCGTAATGGGACGCGCCTGCAGAAACGCGTCAGCCATCAAAAACCGTCAGCCTCTTGCTAAGATGTATGTGAAGTGCGATTTCACCCTTGACAAGATGTTTGTTGATGTAATCGCTGACGAGCTCAACATAAAGGAGATCTGTTTTACTGATAATATCGACGGATTTGTTTCTTATTCATTTAAGCCGCAGCTTAAGACAGTCGGACCGAAATACGGAAAACTTGTAGGCGGAATAAGAAACGCCCTCGCGACCATAAACGGAAACGAGGCGATGGCGAAGCTCAAATCAGAAGGAAAACTTACGCTTGATATAAACGGCACGGCAGTTGAACTTTCAGAAGAGGATCTTCTCATTGAGTCTGCGAAAGTAGAAGGTTATGTATCAGAGTCAAACGCTAATATCACGGTAGTTCTTGATACAAATCTTACTGATGAACTTATCGTAGAGGGATATGTCAGAGAGATCATCAGCAAAGTTCAGACGATGAGAAAAGAGGCCGGATTTGAGGTCATGGATAAGATCGTCATCTATGTAAAAGATAACGAAAAAATTGAAAAAATAATTACTGATAATAAGGACAAAATTTTAAGAGAAGTACTTGCAGAAGAGATCAGACTTGGAGAAGTTGACGGATACTCTAAAGAGTGGAAGATCAACGAAGAAAATGTTTTGATGGGAGTAAAGAAAATCAATGAATAAAATGAGTCTAAGCAAAGAGGAATTTAAGAAACAAGTCAAAGAAAATATCAGAATGAATTTCCGCAGAGACTTCGAAGACGCGACTAATCATCAAATTTATATCGCGGTATGTCTGGCCCTTAAGGAAGAAATAATCGACGGATGGATGAATACCCAGGAAGCGATCGAAATTCAGGATCCAAAGATCGTTTACTATATGTCGATGGAATTCCTTACGGGACGTTATCTTGGAAACAATCTTCTTGCCCTCACAAACGATCAGATGGTAAAAGAAGCCCTCGAAGAGATGGGCGTTGACATCAATGCGATCGAAGATGAGGAAAGAGATCCGGCGCTTGGAAACGGCGGACTCGGAAGACTTGCCGCATGCTTTATGGACTCCCTCGCAACACTTGGATACGCGGCATACGGATGCGGTATCAGATACCATTACGGTATGTTTAAACAGGAAATAAAAGACGGATATCAGATAGAAGTTCCTGACACCTGGCTCCAGGACGGATTTTATCCGTTTGAACTCAAACGTCCCGAATATGCTAAAGAGGTCAGATTCGGCGGAAGAGTACGTATCGACTATGATGAAAAGAGCAAAAGGAACATATTCTATCAGGAAGATTATCAGTCTGTCAAAGCTGTGCCATATGATATTCCTATCATCGGATACGGCAACGGCGTTGTAGATACGCTTCGTATCTGGGACGCGGAAGCTATAAATGAATTTCAGCTTTCATCATTTGACAGAGGCGACTATCTTAAAGCTGTTGAACAAGAAAATCTTGCGAAGAATATCACTGAAGTGCTCTATCCTAACGACAATCATATCCAGGGCAAGGAACTCAGGCTTAAACAGCAGTATTTCTTCGTTTCGGCAAGCATTCAGACAGCTATAGCGAAATATAAACGCAATCACGACGATATTCATAACCTGCATGAGAAAGTGGTATTCCAGATGAACGACACTCATCCGACTGTCGCGGTAGCTGAACTTATGAGAATACTCCTTGACGATGAGGGACTCAGCTGGAATGAGGCGTGGGATATCACAACTAAGACATGCGCGTATACAAACCATACGATCATGTCGGAGGCTCTTGAAAAATGGCCTATCGATCTGTTCAGCCGTCTTCTTCCGCGTGTTTATCAGATCATCGAAGAGATCAACCGAAGATTTTGTCTTGAGATCGAGGCAAAATACCCGGGTCAGAGAGACAAAATAGAATCTATGGCAATACTTTACGACGGACAGATCCGTATGGCTAATCTTGCTATAGTAGGAGGATTTTCTGTAAACGGCGTTGCGCGTCTTCATACGGAAATTCTCGAAAAGAGAGAGCTTAAAGATTTCTATGAAATGATGCCTCAGAAGTTCAGCAATAAGACAAACGGAATCACACAGAGAAGATTCCTGCTGCACGGAAATCCTGAGCTTGCTTCATGGGTTACTGAAAAAATCGGAGACGGATGGATCACTGATCTTTCAGAAATGAAAAAGCTTCTTGATTATGCGGAGGATAAAAACGCTCTTAAAGAGTTTATGCAGATCAAGAGAAACAACAAGGTGAGACTTGCGAAATATATCCTTGAAAACAACGGAATTAAAGTTGATCCGGATTCTATCTTTGACGTACAGGTCAAGAGACTTCATGAGTACAAGAGACAGTTTTTAAATATTCTTCATGTAATACATCAGTATCTGCAGCTTAAGGAAAATCCTTCGATGGATTTCTTCCCGAAGACTTATATTTTCGGAGCGAAGGCAAGCGCCGGATATTACAGAGCGAAGAACATCATCAAGCTCATTAACAACGTATCAAAAGTTGTAGACAGCGACCCTGACGTAAACGGACGTCTTAAAGTCGTATTTATTGAAGATTACAGAGTGAGCAATGCCGAAATTATATTCGCGGCGTCTGACATATCAGAGCAGATCTCGACTGCCAGCAAAGAAGCGTCGGGAACAGGAAATATGAAGTTCATGCTCAACGGCGCCATAACGCTTGGAACGCTCGATGGAGCCAATGTAGAGATTCTGGAAGAGGTCGGAGAAGAAAACGCGTTTATTTTCGGCCTCAAAGCTGAACAAGTCATGGAATATGAACGAACAGGTTCATACCGTCCGTGGGAGATTTTCAGTAAAGATCCTGAAATTCAGAAAGTGCTTAACACTCTTATTGATGGAACTTTCTCGGACGGCGATACGGAACTTTTCAGAGATCTTTACGATTCGCTTCTTTACAGAGACAGACCTGATCAGTATTTCATTCTCGCGGACTTTGAAGATTATCTGAGAGTTCAGGATGAAGCCACAAAGAAATATGCTGACCGCCATGCGTGGGCAGTATCAGCACTTAAAAATACTGCGATGTGCGGAAAGTTCAGTTCGGACAGAACTATCCAGGAATATGTGGACGACATATGGCATCTGGAGAAGCTTGTATAAAGACAGGCAGTATTTAAAGAGGAGAACAATATGGATAAGACTGAATACCAGGAAAAGTTAGATGAACTGCGTGAAGACCTTAGAGTTAAGGACTACAAGGCAGCTTATGAACTTGTAAACAGTATCGACTGGCGAAAAGTAAAAAGCACCCGTACGCTCAATATGGTCGCGGATGTATATGAGGTAAACAAGGATTATGAAAAGTGCAGACAGATCCTCAATATGTCTCTTAACAGATCATCGATAGGAAAGAGCATTGTATACAGACTCGCTGAGGTATGCATTAAGCAAAGAGACGTAAAGGCTGCTCAGGACTATTACAGACAGTTCGTTAAACTCGCGCCGAGAGATAATGCAAGACTTATTCTTGAGTATAAGCTTGGAAAAGTTGTAAATAATCCTATTGACGAGCAGATCAAAATTCTTGAAGAGTATAAAGAGAGAGAATATACCGAAAGATGGGCGTATGAGCTGGCGCTTCTTTACAGCAAGGCAGGAGACATAAAAAAATGCGTCGAAGCGTGCGACGATATGATCCTCTGGTTTTCAGAAGGAAAATATGTGCTTAAAGCGATGGAGCTTAAGAAACGCTATAAAGAGCTTACACCGTCGCAGCAGCTGTATTATGACAAAGAACAGCGCGATTCCGACGCGCGCCTCGTATTCGGCAAAGCTGAAAAAGGCGTTTATGACGATAACCTTAAGCAAAAGGCTTCTGTCATGGACAGAATGAATCTTGCGGGAGCTATCGTTACAAAAGACGTAAATGTAGACAATTCTGACATTGTTTCCGCTACAAACAGCGAAATCGAAAATATGTCCGTAACGTCGCATAAATTTATGGGCGGAAAACCGGATCTTAAGAACCAGCTTGAAAAAAGCATCAAGAATGTCTACGCAGGCGTTCAGGAAGCTCCTAAAGTCGAATCAAAACCGTTATCAACAGACGAGTTCAATATTGATGAGTTCTTAAAAGAAACCCAGGCGGAATTTTCGTCGGCGGCAGCAGGCAGCACCGGTTCGCCGCAGGTAGAAGAAGAGACTGTGACAACTGAAGAAGAGGCTGCTCAGCCTGAGACATCAGTTGAAGCAGAATCAGGTGAAGTTAAAGAGCCTCAGGAGACGGAAGCGAAAGTTTCAGTTGAAGCGGCGGAAGAGACTGCAAAAACTGATGAAAAAGCAGATGAACCGCAGGAAGAAGCAGCGGCGGTTGAAGAAGAGGCTGCTCAGCCTGAGACATCAGTTGAAACGGAATCTGGTGAACTTAAAGTGTCTGAGGAGGCGAAAGTTGAAGCGGCAGAAGAAGCAGAACCTGAAACGGTAAAAGAAGCTGAGACAGTTAAACCTCGGATTGTATATGACGACAGGGAAATACCGGATCCGGAACCTACGCCGGAAGAAAAAATGTCGCGTACTATTCCTCTCGGAAAAGTAGGACAGAATACGGTGCCTATTTCCATCGAAGAAGTTTTGAGAGCCGAAACTCCTGAAGAGCGAAGAATCAGAATTCTGAACAACGCTATGCCTACAAAGATGAGCGATCTTCAGAGGCAGATATTTACATATTTCGCGCGCGTTCCGGGAATGGATACGCAGATACTTTCAACATTGTCAAGCGTTTATGAACATGCGGGAGAACATACTTCCGCAAACGGAAACATCGCTGTTATGGGAGCTGTGGGAACTGGAAAATCAAGACTCAGCGACGGACTTATCAATGCGATGTGTACAGATATGCAGCTTGAAGTAGCGAAGACAGCGAGAATAACCGGCGACAGAATGAATATGCTCGATCCGGCGAAGATTGTAAGCAGAATGTCAGGCGGCTTCCTTATAATTGAAAACGCCAGCGATATGTCTTCAAAGACAGTCGCGAATCTCAATAAGGCGATGGAATTCCGCACGGATTGCATGATTCTCATCATTGAAGATGAAAAGACGGCTATGAGAGCGTTTCTTAAGAGATATCCGGAATTTGCTCAGAAATTCCCGGGCGTGATCTCAATACCTGTTTTCACAAACGATGAGCTGGTGACATTTGCGAGAACATACTGCGCTGAAAACAACTGTCAGATGGATGAACTTGGAGTGCTTGCGCTGTACAGCCTTATAAGCAATGGTCAGTCTGAGGAGCATCCTATGACGATTTCTGAAGTTAAAGAGATAATTGACGGAGCTATTTCAAAATCGAGACGCGGCAGCAGACGCGGACGTAAAGGAATGAGCAAAGATAAGATGATCACTCTTTATGAAAAAGACTTTTCATGATCTGAAGATCAGATAAAAATAACCTCTGTGTTAATGAACGGCAAAAATACGTTCGTTTGCACAGAGGTTTTTTTAATACACAGAAACTGATAAATACAGATTGAAAATAACAGCAAGCAAAAAAAAGTAAAAAATATATGTGAATCAAAAAAATAAAAAATATGTGTCAATCAAAAAATAAAAAAATATGTTGACAAATCATGCGGAACGCAATATAGTATAAACAGTTAGCGAGAGCTAACTTATATTTTGGAAAATAAGTTAGTTTCAACTAACTTATTATAAATAAATGAGTTAAGGTAAACTAACCTCGTTTTAAACACATGGGTTAGAGCAAAACAAACCTCGTTTAAATATATGAGTTAGGATAAACAAACCTCATTTTAAATACCTGAGTTAGCGTATATTAACTTCATTGCAGGCATATAAGTTAGCAAAAACTGATTTTATTTTAAGCACGCAGGTTAGCGTATTCTAACCCGCATTTTAAAGAAAGGATTAGCACGGGCTAATATACAGGTAGTAGGAATGATGCCATTGATATTTGCCAAAGAAGAAGAGGAAAACATTATTTTAAAGGTTTCCGGAAATCCGGAAGTAAAAAAACATTTGGAGAATCTCGGCTTTGTGCCGGGAGGAAAAGTGACAGTTGTTTCTTCAATGAACGGCAATCTCATTGTAAATGTCAAGGAAGCCAGGGTGGCCATAAGCAAAGAAATGGCACAAAAGGTCTATATATGATCTTTTAGATAAATAACAGAACAAAGACGGAGGGAAAAAGATGGCAACATTAAGGGACGCGAAGATAGGCAGTACCGTGACCGTGAAAAAAATAAACGGTGAAGGCGCCTTGAAACGCAGGATCATGGACATGGGTATAACAAAAGGCGTACAGATATATGTCCGAAAAGTAGCGCCTCTCGGCGACCCCATTGAGGTGACGCTGAGAAGTTATGAGCTTTCGATAAGAAAAGCCGATGCGGAAAATATAGTGATAGAATAACAGGGGGAATGATATGGGCATTAAAATTGCTCTCGCCGGTAATCCGAACAGTGGAAAAACGACGTTGTTTAACGCTTTGACAGGCGCTAATCAGTTTGTCGGAAACTGGCCCGGAGTTACTGTTGAGAAAAAAGAAGGAAAATTAAAAAAACACAGCGATGTGACGATAACTGACTTGCCGGGTATTTATTCGCTGTCTCCGTATACACTTGAAGAAGTGGTCGCGAGGAATTATCTTTTGGGAGAAAAACCTGACGCAATACTTAATATCGTTGACGGAACAAATCTCGAAAGAAATCTTTATCTTACGACACAGCTGACTGAGCTTGGAATTCCTGTAGTGGTTGCCATCAATATGATGGACGTCGTAAACAAAAATGGAGACGAAATAAATACAGATGCTCTCGCGGCGGAACTGGGATGTAAAGTCATAACGATTTCGGCTCTCAAGGGAACAGGCGTAAAGGAAGCAGCCGAAGCTGCTGTTGAAGCGGCAAAGAGCGGAAAAACTGTTCCGATGCATAAGTTTTCTGCTGAAGTAGAACATGTGCTCGCTCATATAGAAGAGTGCGCCCTTAAGGATACGCCGGAAGAGCTTCAGCGCTGGTACGGAATAAAGCTTTTCGAAAGAGATGATAAGGTTCTCGATGAACTTAACCTTTCGAAAGATATCCGTTCTCATATCGAAAACGATATTATTTCCGTTGAAAATCAGATGGATGATGATTCGGAATCGATCATAACAAATGAAAGATATGTATATATATCAAAAATAATAGACAGAGTCTACAAAAAACGCAGTGCCGGAAAGCTGACTATATCGGACAAAATCGACAGGATAGTTACTAACCGTATACTTGGACTTCCGATATTTGCAGTTATAATGTTTCTGGTATATTATATCTCTGTAGGAACAGTAGGTACATGGGCTACAGACTGGGCGAACGACGGACTTTTCGGAGACGGATGGTTTTTCTTTGGTGTGGGAAGAAGCGCATATGATGAAGCTGCCGGAGAATACTCCGATTCACTCAATGTAATAAACGCATATGCGGATCTTAGCTTTGACGGACAGGATATAACGGCTTACATCGATCCGGAAAGCGAAGATTTCGATCCTGATACAGCAGTGGCTGAAGCCAGCGCCTACGCTTCTTCAATCATCGAAGCAGATCCTTCACTCACGGCCGATTTCACACTTGAAGATGAAGAGACCCTCGCTACAGAAGATGTGACATATACAACAGAAGATCTGTCGGCAGCAGTCGAAGTTTACGCACAGTACGGCGCCGAGGATCCTGATCCGGCTTCTTACGGACCATGGGTACCCGGAATACCGGTTATAGTAGAGAACGGCCTTTCGGCAGCAAACGCAAATGACGTTGTAAGCGGAATTGTACTTGACGGTATCGTAGCCGGCGTAGGAGCGGTACTTGGATTTGTTCCTCAGATACTTGTACTGTTTATACTTCTTGCATTCCTTGAATCATGCGGATATATGGCGCGTATCGCATTCGTAATGGACAGAATATTCCGCAAATTCGGACTTTCGGGAAAATCGTTCATTCCGATCCTTATCGGAACAGGATGCGGAATTCCGGGAATAATGGCCTCGAGAACTATTGAAAATGAACGTGACAGACGTATGACTGTCATGACGACAACATTTATTCCGTGTGGAGCAAAGATACCGTTTATTGCCATGATCGCAGGCGCAATATTCGGCGGAGCGGCTTGGGTGGCTGCGGCAGCTTACTTCATAGGTATCGCAGCTATCGTAATATCAGGTATCATCCTTAAGAAGACAAAGATGTTTTCGGGAGATCCTGCTCCGTTTGTTATGGAGCTTCCGGCTTATCACTGGCCGACAGTTGGAACTATATTAAGAAGCATGTGGGAACGCGGCTGGTCGTTCATTAAGAAAGCCGGCACGATAATCCTTCTTTCGACAATCGTTCTCTGGTTCATGACATATTTCGGAGTTGTGGACGGAACATTCAGAATGCTTACAGACGCCGAGATCGGAAACAGTATTCTTGCAGGACTCGGAAACGGAATCGCGTTCCTGTTCATACCGCTCGGCTGGGGATTCTGGCAGGCGGCTGTGGCTGCTATCACAGGACTTATCGCAAAAGAAAATATCGTTGCTACTCTCGGTATTGTATTTGCGGGACTTTCAGGAACGGTATATGGAAACATCGCGGAAGCCTTCACGCCTATCGCGGGAATGTCGTTCCTCATATTCAACCTGCTTTGTGCGCCATGCTTCGCGGCGATGGGAGCTATCAAGCGTGAGATGAACAATACAAAATGGTTCTGGTTCGCTATTGCATATCAGTGCGGATTCGCATATATAATATCGCTTATAGTTTACCAGTTCGGAACAATGTTCACCGGAACAGGAAATATATTCGGATTTATCGTCGCTGTAATAGCGCTTATAATCCTGATCTACATGCTGTTCCGTCCTTATAAAGAAGCAACAAGATTAAAATACAGCACAGCAAAATAATTAAAATAGGAAGTGGTGATCTATGGAGTGGTTAGTAGAAAATTTAGGAACAATAGTAGTATCCGCGGTACTTATACTGATAGTCGCGCTTGTGATAAGAAAGCTTATCAAAGATAAAAAAGCAGGAAAACATGCGTGCGGATGTGACTGCGGTTCATGCGGATGCGGATGCGGCTCATGCTCAGATCACGTCACAAAAAAGAACTGATATAAATTAACCTTAATATACTCTCTTTCTTATGAACTCTGATTAAAACAAAGAAGACAGTGCACAGCAATGAATAAAATCGTTGCCGTGACGCTGTCTTTTTTGTATAAGAAAATATTTTACTTCTATTTTTATTTCTTACCTGCGGACTTATCTGTGTTTGATAAAAAGTCCGTAATGTCTTAATTTCCTTGAAACGGTGGAAATGTCAACTTCAAGTATCTTGCTGGCTTCCTTGAGGTTTCGTACATTTTTGATTATCTTTGAGAGATATTCTTTCTCGTAATTCGAAATCGCTTCATTTAAAGGAAGAGCTTTGTCGCTTTGTGCCGGCGCAGCAGACTCTTCGTCGGCGTTAAAGATACCTTTTAAAATCGAGTTGTCGATGCTTTGCAGACCTGAACAGCATACGGAAAGATATTCCATGACATTCTTAAGTTCTCTGATATTTCCGGGCCATGAATAATTCATAAGCGCTTTGTAATTGTCCTGCGAGAGTTTTGCGGATGCGCCGTACTTGTCGGCGAACATTTTCAAATAACTTTCGCAAAGAAGCGGAATATCTTCTTTTCGTTCGCGAAGCGGAGGAATGTTGATCGGTATAACGTGGAGCCTGTAATAAAGGTCGCTTCTGAAAGTTCCGTTCTTGATTTTCTGTTTCAGGTTGCTGTTAGTTGAAGCGATGATACGGATATTTAATTTGATAGGTTTTGTTCCACCTATTCGCGTGATCTCGTTTGTCTGAAGCGTACACAAAAGTTTAGCCTGCAGATCTAAAGGCATGTCGCCTATCTCATCCAGAAATAAAGTGCCGTTGTTCGCTGCTTCAAAAAGACCTGTTTTTCCGGCGTTCTCTGTGCCGCGAAAAGCACCTTTTTCGTATCCGAATAATTCAGATTCCAGAAGATTAACGGGAATAGAAGCACAGTTGATCTTTATATATGGTTTGTTTGAACGGCCGCTGTTTCTGTAGATAGCGTCTGCCACGAGTTCTTTTCCGGTTCCCGATTCGCCTGTGATCAGAACTGTGGCGTCTGTTTTACTTAAGTTCTTTACAAAAGTATGGATGCTTTTCATCGCGGCGCTGTTTCCGATCATCTCCTGAAAATCATCAGATTCCTTTGAAGTGTTATAGATCCTTACAGATTGTGTTTTGGAGTAGGCGTCGTCAAGCAGCTGTATAAATTCGTGGAAATTTTCATTCAGATCCGTAAAATCGGAAATCTCGCGGTTTGTGGCGACTACATATTTAAGGGAACCGTCTTCGTTAAATATCGGAACTCCGAAAATAATGCTGGGTTTCATATTTTCCTTAAGATAAGAAATTTTTGTCGCAGGTTTTAAAGTTTTAATAACTTCCGGTACGACTGCCGCCGCTGAATATTTCTTCGATTTTAAAAGATCAGTTACTTTGTATCCGATTATCTGTCCGCGTGAAATATTGTAATTTGTTTCATAGGACTTGTTTATATAAAGTACCGTGCTGTCCGCATCGGCGATAAGCACGCTCGAGTCAAGATTATCAACAACGACCTGATAATCAATAAGGCCGTGGGAAGCGTGATGAACCGTATCTCTTGCGTCGGCCAGTCTGCGGCGAAGCGCGGCAGGATCTATAGAACTGTTTTGGTCTAAATAAGATACGAGTTCGTTTATTTCATATTCAGCTTTAAGCATCATTTCTCTGTCAGTCATAGATCAATATACTCCTGAAAAAATAAAACTACGATAAGCTATTTTAATACAAAGACAGATTAAATTCAATGAATAGAGGCAAGATAATTGCAAAAATGCAAAAAAATTTGCCGTTATGCCTTTGCCACCGAAAATATAAAAATAGTTGTCTAAAATAAACAAATATTAACCGCAAAAAATAGTATAGTTGTGCAGTATCAATAAATAATTGATAGACAGACAAGATAATACTGATATTCATATAATGCTGTATCTGATACTCTTAAGTTGAGATTAAAATACCTTTGAGTTTTGCATAACAAAAAAATCAGAATGGAGTGACGTGAAGATGAAAAAAATAACGCAGCCTTATATGGAAAAATATCCAAATTTATTCAGTCCTCTTAAAGTCGGAAAGAAGGGAGACGTTTATAAGAACAGATTGTTCGTAGCTCCGATGCACGGACCTTCTCTTGTCGACAGTCAGAATATATTAAATGATTACGGAATAGAATATTACGCTTCGCGGGCTGAAGGAGGATTCGGATGTGTGAACATGGGCGAAGCAAAGATGGACAATCTTAACAGCGTAGCTCACGACGCTCATATTGACCTGACGAAAGAAGCGCAGCTTCAGGCTGTTCACCGCTTTAATATCTGGGCTCACGCGTATGGAGCGAAAACAGGCATCGAGTTTAACCACAACGGACATTTCGCTCTGCCTGAATACTGCAATGGAATGCTTCCGATGAGTTCTACTGAGAGAATTATGCCGAACGGCAATCATGTGCGTCAGATGGATCTCAACGATATGAAGATGGTAGCCAAATCATACGCTGACGCGGCGCTGATGGTAAAGCGCGGCGGATTTGATCAGATCGTGCTTCATTACGGACATGGATGGCTGATGGCGGGATTTCTTTCTCCGCTTTTAAATCAGCGTACCGACGAATACGGCGGAAGCGTTGAAAACAGATGCAGATTCCCGAAGATGGTCATAGAAGCCATCAGGGAAAAAATAGGCGACGCGCTCAATCTTGAGCTGCGTATCAGCGGAACAGAGTGCGTACCGGGAGGAATCGAAATAGAAGAGTGCACGGAAATGATCAAAATATTTGAGCCCCTCATCGATCTTGTGCATATTTCAGCAGGAACAAGATGGGTGGCGGAAACAAGGGCTGATATGCATCCTTCCCAGTTCATCGATCACGCGCATACTGCGAAACTCGCGAAATATGTAAAAGAAAACGGAGTTAAGATTCCGGTAGGATGCTGCGGAAATGTAAGCGATCCTGAAAAAGCCGAAAAACTTATCGCCGAAGGATATGTCGATTATCTTGAGATGGCAAGAAGCACTGTCGCCGACAACCATTGGGCGAAAAAAGTGCGTGAAAGAAAGGAAGAGGATATACGTCCATGTATCAGATGCAATCACTGCATCGATTCCGGAAACCGCGTCGCGATAACGACAAACGTGCTTCAGGACTGGACGGCGACAAGGTGTACGCATTGTTCTGTTAATCCGCTTCATAACAATTATGAATACAGAAGACATATCAGAAGAACTCCTTACAAGAGAAAAGTTGTCATAGTAGGAGGAGGACCAGCCGGAATGCAGGCGGCCATATACGCGGCGGACGACGGACACGACGTGATCCTGTTTGAAAAGAGCGGAAGGCTCGGCGGAATAATAAATTATGCCGATCACATACCGTTTAAGCATGATCTCGCGAAATTCCGCGATTATCTGGCTTGTCAGGTCAAAAAAAGAAAGATCGACGTCAGGCTCAATACTGAAGCGAACGCCGACATGATACTGGCGCAAAGACCTGACACTGTAATCGTAGCGGTCGGATCAGAGACGCTGATCCCGAAGATTCCCGGCGTTGAACTTAAGAACGTGGTAACGGCTCTTGAAGTTATAGGACATGAAGAACTCGTAGGAGATACGGCTGTGATCATCGGCGGCGGAATGGTTGGAAGCGAACTGTCCATTCACCTTAACAGACTTGGAAAGAAATGCACTGTAGTCGAGATGGGACAGTATCTGTGCCCCGACGCCATGCTCTCTGAAAGGCTCCATGTGCTCAGATATATGGACAGGGCAGGAGTCGTATCCCTTACGGATACAAAATGCACTGCGATAACTGAAAAAGGCATCGAGTATACAGATAAAGACGGAAACAGGGGACATATCGAGGCCGATACGGTTATTCTCTGCGCCGGAATGAAAGCGCGTGAAGAACTGCGCGACAGTTTCGCCGAAACCGCTTTTGACGTTAAATATATAGGAGACTGCAAAAAAGCAAGAATAGTAAAAGACGCGATTCATGAAGCATACGACGCGGCGGCGACTATCGTATGATGATAAATAAAATCGGCTGATAGCCGATATCGATAAAGGGGTGATCAGAAAAGAATAAACAGGTCAGGCAGCATTAATAAAATCATTCAAAATGAGGAGGAAACAAAATGGCAAACACAAAAAAGATTAATTCCGCAACAATTAAATGGCTCATACTTATAGCGATAGTTGTAATATTAGCCCTTTTACCGACAAACGAGTCGTTTACGGGAACGATTAAAGCGTTTATCTGCATAACGATCGGAGGCATCGGAATGATAGCCCTCGGACTGTTTGATTCTCCGCTCATTCCGTCGCTGCTTATGATGTTCGGATATCTGACGTTTATGGATTTAAGCGTTATAATGCGCGGATGGGCAAAAGACGCTCCGTGGATAATTCTTTCGATCTTTATCATTATCGCGGTAGTAAATAAAACGCCGCTGTTAAGGCGAATAGCCTTTCATATCATGGTGCTGACAGGCGGCTCATATGTGGGAGTCTGTGTTGGATTTTATATAGCTGGATTCCTGCTTTCGTTCCTCGGCGACAGCCCGTGTTCGGCGCTTATAGCGATATCGTTCGGCGTAGTAGTATCTCTTAACCTTAAAAATAAAAAGGCCGCCGCAGGTATCATGCTCTGCGCGTTCCACGGAATCATGGAAGCCGGACTGTTCATATTCAGCCCGTCGGTAGGAAGTTTCCTTTACGGAACGGCAGCCAGCGCGAGTGAACTCGTAACACCCGGCGGATACGGCGAATGGTTTGTGGGCGGACTTATATTTGTTCCGTATTACATAATCATCCTTATTGTTACGATCCTTATGTTCAAACCTAAGGAAGGCTTTGGAGAAAATCCGAAAGAGTATTTTAAAGGCGAGCTTCAGAAACTTGGAAAGATGAGCAGGGACGAGATAAAACTTTCAATCATCCTTGTGGGCATGTTTGTTTACCTTCTTACAAATACGCTTCATCATCAGAAGATGATCTTCGGTTTTGTATTCGCGGCATGTCTTCTTTTCTTCCCGGGAATCAAACTCGGAGACAAAAATGATATAAAGAATGTAAACTTTTCATTCCCTATATTTATCGTAGCGTGCCTCGCGATCGGTGAAGTGGCTACAGAACTCGGCGTAGGAGAGCTTTTGGCGGACGCGCTTGTTCCGATGCTTAACGGCGGAAATCCGTTCATCTATCTGTTCCTTATCGCCCTTGTATGTTTCCTGCTGAATTTCGTAATGACGCCGATGGCGGTATTCTCGACGCTGCTTGTGCCTCTTACGATGGTAACGATGGCAATGCCTTCATTTACAAATATATTCCCGCTTTTCGCGGCAATCCTTACAGGCGTAGGAAACCTTCTGCTGCCTCACGAGACTACGAACAGCCTTGTATTGTTCGGATTTGACGCGATGAGCATGAAAGATTTTGTGAAAGGCTTCGGAGTAAAGGCTATACTTGGCTTCGCATGGCTGTTTATAGCGGTGCTTTACTGGCAGGCAATCGGATACATAGTGTGAGCCAAGGGACAAATGGACACAAAACGAATGCTTGCATACGGTTTTGTGTCTATTAGGACCGCCAAAACATGAGGATGGCGCCATTTTTTGTAAAAAAATGAGCAGAATCCGAATGTTTTTAGTGATTTTGAAAGTGCGAAGCACGAAGAAATCACGTTTGGCTCACAAATAAGATGGTTGCTATCGGCAACTCAATATAAAAGTAAATATTCAGGAGGAAAGTGTTATGAAGTTTGATGCTTCCGAATATAAAGTTGAAAATCTCCCGAAGCTTTCGGCTGAAGATATGGCAAAACCTGAAGCAAAATATTATCTTCAGGGTCGCCGTGAGATAACGGATCCCGTACTTTTAAAAGCCATGGAACCGGGAAATGAATTAGATATCAAAGATGTTATATACCCGCAGGATTTTATAAAGATCATACAGCCGGACGCGCCACAGCCGAAAGTCGGATATTGCCTGCTTCCGGAGGGCGTTGCCTACGCGTGTGCGTGTATCGATTTTCCGGATGTTACGATGGAGATGGAAGGCTGGTTTATGCCATGGGTAATGGATGACAATAAATTCAGATATAAAATCTGGTATCCGGGTTCCCATGAGGCTCATTATGACAACTACGCGATAGAAGATTTCGGAGAGGGCATGATGGATCTCGTTCTCGGAAAACGTCCAGATATGGCGACAATAGGCCTTCCGGACGATCCTTATGCCATAAATC
>CASEDW010000055.1 GCA_949286775.1 uncultured Eubacteriales bacterium
AGAAATCTTTTTACCCTGCGAATGCTCCTTGCAAATATGATATCTTCTATCTTATAATGAGTACGTTTACAATACTTTGAAAGGATTAATTGTGTTTTGATATGATCTTAGACTGTCAGAATATATGTAAATCATTCGGAATAAACGAATTATTTAAGGATGTATCATTTCATATAGAAGAAAATGAAAAAACCGCGCTGATCGGAGTAAACGGCTGCGGCAAAACAACGCTGTTAAAGATAATAGTCGGAGAAATCCCCGCCGATTCAGGCAATATAGTTGTATCAAACGGCGCTAATATCAGCTATCTGGCTCAGAATCAGGATATTTTCGGCGAGATGACTATTTACGACTATGTACTCGAGACAAAAAGCCATATACTTGATATGGAAACTCAGATGAGAGAGCTGGAACAGCGCATGCCCCTTCTTGGCGGCGATGAGCTTGAAAAGGAAATGAACAGATACAGCAATCTCACCCATCGCTTTGAACTTGAAAACGGATACGCCTACAGGAGCGAAGTCACCGGTATCCTCAAAGGCCTTGGTTTTCTGGAAGAGGATTTTACCCGCCCTATCAACACCCTTTCAGGCGGGCAAAAAACTCGAGTGGCCCTGGGAAAAGCTCTTCTTGTAAAACCTGAACTTCTGATTCTCGACGAGCCCACAAACCACCTGGACATGAATTCAATATCATGGCTTGAAAATTATCTGCTTAATTATTCAGGAGCGATCCTCATCGTTTCCCACGACAGATATTTTCTTGACAAAATCGTCACCCGCGTGATAGAGATCGAAAATCACACTGCTATGACTTTTAAGGGCAATTATTCTGAGTTTGCCGAAAAAAAAGCGCTGATCAGAAAAACCAAGTACAACGCCTATATAAAACAGCAGGCTGAGATAAAGCATCAGGAAGAGGTAATAACAAAATTAAAATCCTTTAACCGTGAGAAATCGATTAAGCGCGCCGAGAGCCGCGAAAAAATGCTCGAAAAAATAGAACTTATCGATAAGCCCCAGGAATTAAACGCCAACATGAATCTGACGCTTACTCCATCTGTCGAAAGCGGAAACGACGTTCTTACTGTCACCGGCCTTTCAAAATCATTTGATTCAAACAGACTTATAAATGATCAGAGCTTTGAGATACACAAAGGAGAACGCGTCGCGCTTATCGGAAACAACGGCACCGGAAAAACCACCCTTTTAAAGATCATAAACGGACTTGAGAGCGCTGACAGCGGAGAGATTAAACTTGGAAGCCGCGTTCAGATAGGATATTACGATCAGGAACATCAGGTTCTCAATATGGATAAAACTATTTTTGACGAAATATCCGATACTTATCCGGATATGACTGAGACCCAGATAAGAAATATCTGCGCCGCTTTTCTTTTTACGGGAGACGATGTATTTAACAAAATAAAAACCCTTAGCGGCGGTGAACGCGGACGAGTTTCTCTGGCGAAACTCATGCTTTCAAAAGCGAATTTTCTCCTTCTGGACGAGCCTACAAATCACCTCGACATGTATTCAAGGGAGATTCTGGAAGACGCCCTCGTCGGATACACCGGCACCGTTTTCTTCGTAAGCCACGACCGTTACTTCATAAACAAAACAGCGACAAGGATTCTCGAACTTAAAGACGAGATACTGATCCCTTATATAGGAAATTACGATTATTATATCGAAAAACGGGATGAACTGACGAAAGCTTACCTGGGAGGCGCAAAGAAAGACGCTCCTTCAGATAAAGCCCCCTCTTCTGCTTCTCTTGACTGGAAAGCCCAGAAAGAAGAACAGGCAAGGCTTAGAAAGCGCGAGAACGATATCAAAAAGACAGAGGAAAAAATCTCGGAACTTGAAGACAGGATAAATGAAATAAACGAGCTTATCAATCTCCCTGAAAATTCAGGCGATCATGTAAAACTGATGGAGCTGAGCGATGAACTTCAGCAATCAGAAAAAGCTCTCGAAGAGTTATATGAAAAGTGGGAAGAACTTTCATCTTGAGAATCAGCTCTTAACTCTGGTATCATATAAGAATAAGGTAATAATTGGAGGTAAAAGATTATGGCAAATTTAAGCGGAAAAGTAGCTGTTATAACCGGAGGAACAAGCGGAATCGGTCTCGCGACAGCTAAAAACTTCATCGCGAACGGCGCGAAAGTAGTTATTTCAGGCAGAAGCGTAAAAGGCGCCGATGTCGCTAAATCCCTTGGAAGCTAAGATATCGTACGTTTCTGTCAGACAGACGTTACAATAGAAGAAAGCGTAAAAAATCTCATAGATTTTACTGTTAAAACATTCGGAAGAGTCGATATAGCAGTAGCCTCGGCAGGCGTAACAGGATTTACCCTCGACATGTACGATACAGACGTGTGGAAAAACACCATCGAAAGTAATCTGACAGGCGTATTTTACCTCGATAAATACGCTGTCGCTCAAATGGAAAAACAGGGAGGCGGAGCAATAATAAACGTAGGTTCCGCAACAAGTATAGTTGGAAATATGGGAACTGTATGCTATCCCGCGTCAAAACACGGCGTTGCAGGTCTTACCAAATCGGCAGCTATAAACGCCATCGGACAAAATATCAGAATAAACGGCGTAATACCGGGATTTGTCAGAACGCCTTTTACAGACAGCGTTCCTCAGGATGATTTTAACAGAAACCTGCAGATGATTCCTATCAAACGCGCCGCTTCTCCAGACGAGATCGCTCCGGCTATAAACTTCCTCGCCAGCGACGAAGCTTCTTATGTCGTAGGAACTATGCTCGTTGTCGACGGCGGATACACAGTTCAGTAATTCCGATATTGTAATTAAATGAGTCAAGGAACAAATGGACACAAATCGGATGCTTGCATACGATTTTGTGTCCATCAGTCCTTTGATTTATTACATCATTTTCTTAAGATTTTTCTTTATCGCAAGTATAAAGTCTTTGCTGTTGAGAACAGTCGGGTTTTCGATAGTCGTGATGAGCGCAAGATCTTTAGTCATCTCTCCGCTTTCAATAGTTTCAAGAGTAGCCTTTTCAAGCTTGTCGGCAAAAGCTGAAAGCTCCGCGTTGCCGTCAAGTTCCGCTCTTTTTCTGAGAGCTCCCGTCCAGGCAAAAATAGTTGCTACCGAGTTTGTCGAAGTCTCTTCACCGGCAAGATGTTTGTAATAATGTCTCTGAACAGTTCCGTGAGCCGCTTCATATTCATAGTAACCGTGAGGTGAAACTAAAACTGAAGTCATCATCGCGAGTGAACCGAATGCCGATGAAATCATATCGCTCATAACGTCTCCGTCATAATTCTTAAGCGCCCATATAAATCCGCCTTTTGATTTCATGATACGGGCAACAGCGTCGTCAATAAGCGTATAGAAATATTCAAGACCTAATTTCTCAAATTTTTCTTTGTATTCATTTTCATAAAGATCAGCAAATATATCTTTAAATCTGTGATCATACTTCTTAGAAATAGTATCTTTTGTAGAAAACCACAGATCCTGTTTTGTGTCGATGGCATACTCAAAACAGCTTCTCGCGAAACTTGTGATAGAATCGTCGAGGTTGTGCTGTCCCTGGCATACTCCCGGGCCTTTAAACTCATGAACTATCTGGCTCTCTTCTATCGTTCCGTCCGCTGATTTATAAACGAGAGAAACTGTTCCGGCTTTCGGAATTCTCATTTCCGTGTTTTTGTAAACGTCTCCGTAAGCGTGACGGGCAACAGTTATAGGAGCTTTCCAGCATTTAACAGTAGGGTCGATTCCCTTCACTACGATCGGCGCTCTGAAAACCGTTCCATCAAGCATAGATCTTATCGTTCCGTTAGGGCTTTTCCACATTTCGTGAAGATTATATTCCGGCATTCTCGCAGCGTTAGGCGTTATGGTAGCGCATTTAACGGCTACTTTATATTTTTTCGTAGCGTTTGCCGAATCAATAGTTACCTGATCGTTTGTTTCGTCACGATGTTTAAGCCCAAGGTCATAATACTCTGTCTTGAGATCAATAAAAGGAAGAAGAAGTTCATCTTTGATGATCCGCCAGAGGATTCTTGTCATTTCGTCTCCATCCATCTCTACGAGGGGAGTTGTCATTTTAATTTTATCCATCTTTTTTTACCAATTCTTTCAAAATTTTAATATAAATCTGTTAATTATAATTTTTTGATTCTGTCTACAGCAGCAACTGTATTTTCGTAAGTGCCGAATCCTGTCAGTCGGAAATATCCTTCGCCGCTCGGACCGAATCCTGAACCAGGAGTACCTACTACGCCGGCTTCATTTAAGAGCTTATCGAAGAATTCCCATGAAGTCATATGATCAGGAGTCTGAAGCCATACATATGGAGCGTTTACGCCGCCGAATACAGTATATCCTGCCTCTTTAAGACCATTGTATATAGTATTAGCGTTTTTCATGTAATAAGCAACCTGCTCTTTTAACTGAGCTTTTCCTGCCTCTGAATAACATGCCTCTCCCGCTCTTTGAACGATATAAGGCGCGCCGTTGTATTTTGTTCCGTGTCTTCTCGCCCAAAGGCTATGAAGCATCACGTCTCCCTGCTTAATATCCTTAGGAACTACTGTAAATCCGAGACGAAGTCCGGTAAATCCGGCATTTTTTGAAAAGCTTCTGAGCTCTATCGCGCAGGAGCGCGCGCCTTCGCATTCATAAATAGTATGAGGAACGTCAGCCTCAGAAATATAAGCTTCATAAGCAGCGTCATAGATAATGATCGCGCCGACTTTATTAGCATAGTCAACCCATACCTGAAGCTGATCCTTTGTAAGAGTCGTACCTGTAGGGTTATTAGGGTAGCAAAGATATATAAGATCAGGAGTTTCTTTTGGAAGTTCCGGAACGAATCCGTTTTCAGCAGTACATGGCATATAGATAACGTTTGTGAACATTTCCTTCTTAGGATCCCACTCTCCTGCTCTTCCCGCCATAACGTTTGAATCCACATATACAGGATATACAGGATCGCATACGGCGATTTTGCAGTCAGCGCTGAATATCTCCTGAATATTTGAAGAGTCGCATTTAGCTCCGTCAGAGACAAAAATCTCGTCCGCCGTTACATTTACACCTTTGTCAGCGTAATCGTTTTTCGCGATAGCTTCACGAAGAAATGAATATCCGAGGTCAGGAGCATATCCCTTAAACGTCTCCTTTACCGCCATCTCGTCTACAGCTTTATGAAGCGCTTCGATTACAGCCGGCGCAAGAGGAAGCGTAACATCTCCGATTCCAAGACGGATAATGCTTTTTTCCGGATGAGCCTCAGTAAATTCGTTTACTTTTTTCCCGATCGTTGAAAAAAGATAACTTCCGGGAAGTTTAAGATAGTTGTCATTTAATTTCCACATATTATAGTCTCTCCTTTGGGAATTATACCTATTATGATACCTACGGATTGCTTCATGCTATGCACTCCCACAATCCTACACAATATTCGCATACGCGGGGTGAATATTCCACTTTCATGCTCCTATTGTGGCGGGTTAAAAGGTCTCGCACCCACCTGTGAGCAAGCTCATGTGGGCTTAGCTTTTAACACTGGTATCATAATATATTATCAAATGCATTTTTGCAAGAAAATATCCCGGAATATGCATATGAGTCAAGGGACAAATGGGCACAAATCGGATGCTTGCA
>CASEDW010000056.1 GCA_949286775.1 uncultured Eubacteriales bacterium
GGATAGACAAGGGATAAAGCGGTCATCGCGTCTTCGCTGATCTGAGCCACGAAAAAGCTGTCTACTATGTTATAAAGAGAATTTACCATCATGGAGATCACCATGGGCAGCGCCATTGACAGCATCAGCGGAAGCACAGGTTTTTCTTTCATAAAAGTTTCGTTCATAACATTCCTCATTTTCTAAAGATTTTGTGAGCGGCGATAAATTATCGTCCGGCGCCTGGCGCAAAAAAAGCCACGCAGCCGTTAAGACTGTGTGGCAAAAAGATGATCAAGTCCGGAAAAGTCCACTCAAAATTTTACGGGCTAATTATAATCAGACTTTCCGCAGCTGTCAAGAAAATAAAAACTTCAATTTAGTTTTATATAAAAACTTCAATTTGGTTTTAATACAAAATTTCAATTGACTATTATATGGCATGGGCATATAATCCCTATAAAAAGGGGAGCTTACATATGGTAGGCTGAGAGTCGGAGCGCCGAGACCCATGACCTGATTTGGATAATGCCAACGTAGGAAAATACGAAAATGACAAGAACGCAGGTGATGGGAGTATCCGTCACCTTTTTTTATTAACAGCGGTCTATTAGGAGCACCATCTTAGGCCGCAATATAAAAACCAATGCGAGGAGGTATCGAGTTATGATGCTAAAAAAAGAAGCATTGGCGATCACCCGGTCATGCGGTGAAGGCGCTTTTATTTTTGGAAAGAGAGGTATGGGTTTATGAATTACACTGTCTCTGACAAAATTTTAAGCGGTAGCAGCAGGATCTGGGATGAGTTTTATACTCATCCTTTTGTTTTGGGGATTGCCGATGGAACATTATCAGAGGAAAAGTTTAAATATTTTATGAAACAGGATTATATGTATCTGTTTGAATACGCTAAGGTATTTTCCATAGGCGCGTCAAAAGCGTATGACACTGAGATGCAGAAAGTATTTTCAGGATATGTATCCGCGATATTGAATAACGAAATGGAAATACACAGAGGATATATGAAACGCCTCGGTATAGAGATGGACGAGGTTGAAAAAGAATATATCGCTCAGGACAATTTAAGTTATACGAGCTTCATGCTGAGGGTGGCTTACGAGATGGGACCGGCCGAAATATGCGCCGCTATTCTTCCATGCGCCGTGAGCTATGAAATGATTGCCCGCAGAATGATCGAGAATAATCCTGAGTGTGTAAATCATCCGTTTTACGGAGAGTGGATAAGGGGATACGCTGCTAAAGAGTATCACGATGATAATGAAGAATTGAAAATGATCACTGAAGAGGCAGCAAGAGGTTTAGGGGAAGAACACATAGAAAAGCTTGTTGAGATAGGAAGACGAAGCAGCATATATGAGAGAAACTTTTGGGACATGTCCTGGGAGATGCGAAAATAATTATGTTGAAATTTGAAAATATAACTTTTACTTATAAAGGCGAAGAAAATCCTGTTTTAAAAAATCTGTCTTTTTGCGTGGAGGATAAAAGCTTTGTAAGCATAATAGGAGCGAGCGGAAGCGGCAAGACAACTATATTCAGGCTGCTCAATTCGCTTGAAAAACCCGACAGCGGAAATATCAGCATAGACGGAAAAAATATAGAGAATCTAAAGAATTATGCAAGCTATATGCCGCAGCAGGATCTTTTGTTTCCATGGAGGACAGTAGAAAAAAATGTGATGCTTCCAATGCAGATACAGAAAAAAACGAAACAGGAGCAGGTCAGGATCGCAGGTGAAATTCTTGAAAAAGTAGGGTTATATGAATATTCAAAAAAGTATCCGAGGGAGCTTTCAGGCGGAATGCGCCAGAGAGTGAGTTTTGCCAGAACCCTTTGTCAGGGCGCGGATATCATGCTTCTTGACGAGCCTTTCAGCGCGCTGGACTCGATTACGAGAATAAATCTCCGGGAATGGCTACGTGAACAGTGGGAAAATCTGGACAGAACGATTTTGTTTATAACGCATGATGTGGAAGAAGCAATATATCTGTCTGAGAAGATACTCGTTCTTACCGGAAATCCCGTAGACGATATAATCGAGATTAAAGTTCCGCTGCCGAAAAAAAGAGACAGAAACATGCTCGAAGAGCCTGACATCAGGGATTTAAAAGAAAAGCTTATAGAACTTTTACGAAGCGAGGCAAAAGAATGAGTCCGAAAAAAAAGAGAGCCATAGGCGTTTTGTTTCTGGTTTTTCTCATTGTATTGTGGCAGATAATTTCCCTTATCATAGGAAAAAGTTATCTTCTTCCGGGTCCGGTGGACGTGGTGGAGAACATATGGGAAAACAGAATTGAAATTTTCACGGTACATCTTCCGGCTACGCTTCAGGTAGTGGTGTCAGGAGGAATCATCTCAGTTGTTTTGGGATTTTTCCTTGCCATGATCATGGATATGGACAGAAGAGTGGAAAAGGCGCTGTATCCTGTTCTGACTGCCACCCAGACAATACCGGTCATGTGTATCGCGCCTGTATTTGTACTCTGGTTCGGATATACGGTGACGATGAGGATTATCGTGGTTGTTCTGCTGAATTTCTTTTCCGTGGCTGTAAATGTATTTGACGGTCTGAAATCGACAAATACGGGAAGGACAGAACTTATGCTGACATACGGCGCGTCGCGCCTTCAGCGCTTTTTTTTGCTGAGGCTACCGACAGCTTTGCCCTATCTTTTTACGGCATTAAAAGTAGTCGTTCCGTGGAGCTTTGTAGGAGCTGCGGTATCCGAGTGGCTCGGGGCTCCGTCAGGACTTGGCATATACAGCAGAAACTGTATGGCGCAGTTTGACGCCGCGGGACTTCTGGCTCCTCTGGCGGTGCTTACAGTATTGGCGCTGATATTAAACGGCGTTATATATCTTGCCGAGAAAAAGATTATAACGTGGAAAGGCGAAGTGTGACTTTAAAAGCCGTATAGTGACGGATATGATACGTCAGAAAGAGAAAATATGAATACAAACAAAGAAATCAATATTGAAGAAATAATAAGCAGGATAAAAGACAAAGCGGGAGAGTACCTTGACGATCAGGTGGAGCTCTTAAGAAATTTTGCGTCCTTTGACAGCGAGACACATTATATAGAGGGAAACAGAAAGGCTGTCGAGACGGCGAAAAAATACTTATCAGCTTTGGGAGCTGAATTTGAAGAGATTACATATGAAAACGCGGGAACGCATCTTCTCGCGAGGATAAAACCTGAAAATCCAAAGGGCAGGATCATTTTGAACGCTCATCTTGATACGGTATTTCCGGTCGGATTTGCTAAAGATCATCAGCCTTATATAGAAGGCGACTGGCTGCACGGACTTGGAGTTATCGACTGTAAAGGAGGCGTGGCCGTAAGCTGCTACGCGCTGTTGATACTGAAAGAGCTCGGACTTCTTCCCGATCTTCAGATAGATATCCTCTATACATGCGATGAGGAACAGGGCTCGATGACCGGTCAGAAAGTATTTGAGAAGATCGCTCCGGGAGCTGACGCTGTTTTTATATTTGAGCCCGGCGATTATAAGGAAAACAAGCCGATTCCGATACTTACGAGCCGACAGGGCGTTATCCTCGGAAATCTTGACATCAAAGGCGTGGAGGCTCATGCGGGATGCGATTATTCAAAAGGACACAGCGCCAACAGGGAGTTGGCATATAAGATACTTGAACTCTACAGCTTTAATGACGATAAAAAGGGAATATATTACAACGCGGCTCCTGTTAGCGGCGGACGTCCCAACGGAGTAGTATCGGGAAGCGCCAACATGCAGTTCTGCGTTGCGGGAATTCCCGACTGGGAATCGTATCATGAATGCGAAAAAAAGCTGGATACATTGGGAGATCATGTAAATGACCCTGCTATAAGCCTTGAACTTTCATACAGGATGCTGTTTCCGCCTCAGATTTATCTTGAGGAAACGGGACGCATATATAAAGTCATCGAAAAGGCGGCGCGGCTTCTTGATGTAGAAGTTGAAGAGGCAGGCGTAAATCCTAACGGAGAGGACATATTTCCGGCGACAGACGCGAATTATTTCGCGAGTTACGGAGTGCCCGCACTGGACGGATTTGGAGTTATGGGACTTGGAATGCATACTACGGAAGAAAAGGTATATATACCGTCGATCAGAACAAAAACAGAGTTATTCGCGTCTGCTCTTTATCTTTTGGGACACGGATTAAATGAAAAGTAAAGGAAAAAAAGAGGTAAAAATGAAGATCAGAAAAACAGCAGCTATTTTATGCGCGGCAGTTATCGCGGCGGGATTGTCAGCATGCGAAACATCGGATGGTACAAAGGAAGGTTCTACAGAGGGAGGATTAAAAGCGATAGACGTTGTTCTTGACTGGTATCCGAACGCTATTCATACTTTTTTATATGAAGCCATAGACAGAGGATATTTTGAAGAGGAAGGACTTACAGTAAATCTTATAACTCCGGCCGACAGCGTAGACGCGATATCCTTTGTCGCGAACGGAAAAGCCGAAATAGGACTTACATATCCTGTAGAGACTATATACGCGGTTGAAAACGGAATGCCTGTCCGGGCGATAGCGGCGGTGTCGCAAAAGCCCCTTGACTGTCTGTGTACCCTTGCTGATTCAGGAATCACATTTGATATGTCCACATTAAAAGGAAAAAAGATCGGATATTCAGGTACAGCTGTGGCGGAGGCGACTGTCCGCACGATTACGAGAAACGCGGGACTTAAAGACGAGGATTACGAACTGATCGACGTCGGCTTTGACCTCGTATCAAGCCTTACGACTAAAAGCGTGGATTTAGTGGCCGGAACATTTATTAACGATGAAGTCGTTACGATGAGAAACAACGGATATGATGTGACAGTTTACTCGGAGCAGGACTATGGAGTTCCGGAATTATACGGACTCGTGATGGATGTAAATACAGACGCTTACAATGAAGATCCTGAGATGTATGAGGCTTTCTTAAGAGCCTGCCAAAAGGGATTTGAAGATATGGCCTCAGGCGAAGACGAGGCTATGAGAGTTGTCATGGAAGAGATGAACAGCGCCGACAACCCTCTTGACGAAGAACAGCAGAGGGAAAGCTACAATATTCTCATGGACTGTATGGAGACTGACGACGCCGAGTTTCTCTCGATGAGTGAAGAAACCTGGAACGATATAATAAAATGGATGAAAGATTCGAATCTCATCACAGGATCGTATACAGCCGAGAATGTGGCCGAATTTATTAATCTTACAGCAGGTGAATAAAGTATAATGAAAAAAACAAGTGTCGCTGAAAGGATGCCTTCCGTTATTTTAGTGGCTGCGATTTTTGCCGCATGGCAGATTGCCGCGATGATAATAAATATGCAGCATATACTTCCGTCGCCTGCGGACATAATCTTAAAGATATGGGAGCTTAAGGAAAGTCTGTTTCTGCATCATCTTCCGTCAACTTTAATAACGATTTTTTCGGGATGGGGACTTTCGATAGTCACAGGTGTTCTATTGGCGTGTTTGATGCGGTTTTCAGCAATTGCGGAAGCATGTCTTAAGCCGCTTCTTATAATAACCCAGACTGTGCCAGTCATATGTATAAGTCCGCTGTTTGTAGTATGGTTTGGGTATACGATAGGCGCACGTCTCATAGCGGTGGTTTTGAGCACTTTTTTTGTAATAACGTTAAATACATACGACGGATTCTTAAGCGCCGACATAAAGAAAAAAGAGTGGATGAAGACATGCGGAGCAAACGCAAGGCAGATATTCTTTTATCTGGAAGTGCCGAGCGCGCTGCCAAAGTTTGTGACGGCTCTTAAGATGACGCTGCCGTGGGCTGTAATAGACGCCGCCGTCGCTGAGTGGCTTGGAGCGACTGAAGGCCTTGGTTATTTCAGCAAACGAATGATAGGAAAGATGGACGGGGCGGCGGTATTCGCGCCTGTCGTGATTTTATGCGTGATAGCTCTTATATGTATGGCTGTCTTAAAACATTTGGACAAAAAATATATCAGATACAGAAGCGAAGTCTGAAAGGAGGCTGAAAATGAAAACAGCGTTGACTATAGCCGGAAGCGATTCGAGCGGCGGAGCCGGAATCCAGGCTGATATAAAAACCATGATAATGAACGGAGTATTCGCCACCAGCGCGATAACGGCTTTGACGGCTCAAAACACGCTGGGAGTGACAGACATAATGGAGGTGACTCCTGATTTTTTAAGAAAAGAGCTCGACGCCGTATTTACCGACATATTTCCGGACGCGGTAAAAATAGGAATGGTTTCGTCGGCAGCGCTTATAGAAGTTATAGCCGATGAACTTATAAAATATAACGCGAAAAATATCGTCGTGGATCCCGTTATGGTGGCGACTTCAGGCTCGGCTCTTATGAGGGACGGCACTGTAGATACGCTTTCGAAAAGACTGCTGCCGATTGCTGATCTTGCCACGCCTAATATACCGGAGGCGGAGATATTATCAGATATGAAGATCAATAGCAGGGAAGATATGGAAAAGGCAGCGAAAATAATATTTGAAAGATATAATTGCAGTGTGCTTCTTAAGGGAGGACATGATTTAAATGACGCGAACGATCTGCTCTATACTGAAAATAAAATCAGATGGTTTGAAGGCAAAAGAATAGATAATCCTAATACCCATGGAACAGGATGTACTCTTTCAAGCGCCATAGCGTCGAATCTGGCCAAAGGATATAATCTGGAAGAATCGGTGAAAAAAGCAAAAGATTATATTTCAGGAGCCCTTTCGGCGATGCTTGATCTGGGTAAGGGTTCGGGGCCTATGAATCACGCGTTTTGTCTTTCAGGCGAATTTACAAAATAAATATAAAAAAATTATGCAAACTGACTGTATTTTACGGTCAGTTTGTTTTATACTGTGCTCAGAATTAAAAAGGAGCGTGAATATCATGAAAGATACAGGAATCGCAAAGAAAATAACAATTTACGCACTGTCAATCGCGCTTGTTTGTATTAGCACAACGGTTATACAGATACCGATACCGCTTGGATATATGCACCTCGGAAATACTATGATCCTGGCGACGGCGTTTTTATTCGGCCCGGGAGTCGGTTTCTGCGCCGGCGGATTTGGCTCTATGATCGCTGATCTGATCACCGGATACGCGTATTGGAGCTTGCCTACGCTGATCATAAAGGGTATTATGGGCTTTGCCATAGGAGCAGTGGCTTATAAGATGAACAGTTCTCATAAGGTGTTTACGGTTAAGACCTTCGCGGGAACCATTCTTGGAATAGTTATAATGATAGCCGGATATTTCATTGCCGGAAGCATAATATACGGAAGCATTTATACAGGAGCGCTTCAGATTCCGGGTCTTACGACAGAAGGCGTAATCGGAATAGTTCTGTTTTATGTTTTATGTACGGCGCTTGAAAAGGCAGGATTTTCAAAATTGCTGAAAAGGATATAACATTTAATTATGAATGAAAACCATAACAATCAGAAGAAGATTGCTGTAATAAACGATTTTACAGGATTTGGAAGATGTTCGCTGGCTGTGGCTTTGCCGATAATATCAGCCCTGAAAGTTCAGTGCTGCCCTGTCCCGACGTCAATATTTTCTAACCATACAGGATTCAAAAGCTTTTTCTTTGAAGATTATACCGATAAAATGGAAAAATATATTGACGAATGGAAGAAACTGGGATTGAAGTTTTCGGCGATTTCGTCGGGATTTCTGGGTTCAAAGGAACAGATCAGGATAGTATCGGACTTTTTTAAATACTTCGGGGAAAAAGATACGATAATAGTGGTGGATCCTGTTATGGGAGACTACGGCAAAGCCTACTCGACTTATACCGATGAAATGTGTCATGAAATGAAAAAACTCGTTTCATTTGCCGACATCATTACGCCAAACCTCACCGAGGCATGTATTCTTGCTGATGAACCGTACGATATCAAAAGAAGAAACAAGGACATACATAAACTCGCTCAGAAATTAAGCGATATGGGACCGGAAAAAGTAGTTATAACGGGTATAGCCCAGGGCGATTTTATGGTAAATTTCTGCTACGAACGAGGAAAAGAAGGAAAGATCAGGAAAGTACACAAAGTGGGAACGCAGCGATCGGGAACGGGAGATGTATTCGCGTCGATAATCGCGGCGGATGCCGTAAACGGCGTTCCTTTTTACGATTCTGTCAGAAAAGCGTCCATATTTATAAAAAAATGTATCGAAAGATCGATAGAGCTTGACCTTCCGCTCACAGATGGGGTATGCTTTGAAGAAGTTTTGGATAAACTCAAGTGATATCAAAGTCAAAAGATATATTAACTTCAATACAGTAAATGGAGGAATGCGGATATGAATAAAGCTATGACTATATTTTATGAAGTACATGATAATTTATATGTAAATCTGACAAATAAATGTCCGTGCAGCTGTACATTCTGTTTAAGACAGAACAGAGATCATATGGAAAAATCCGATCCGCTCTGGCTTGAGCACGAGCCTTCATATGAGGAGGCCGTAAATGAACTTGAAAAATTTGATATGGATAAATACAGAGAGGTCGTTTTCTGCGGTTTCGGCGAGCCGACGGAGGCTTTCGACGTTTTAAAGAAGCTTGCAGCGTATATAAAAGAAAAATTTAACAAGCCGATCAGGATCAATACAAACGGCCTTGGAAACCTGATAAACAAAAGAGACATAACTCCTGAACTTGAGGGAGTAGTCGATACTGTTTCCATAAGTCTTAATACGCCGAACGCAGAAGAATACAATAAGATAGTTCGTCCTGTATTTGGAGAAAAATCCTTTGACGCGATGCTTGATTTCGCGAAAAAAGCGGCAAAATATGTGCCAAATGTAGTATTGACAACGGTTGATACTACTATTACAAAAGAAGAAGAAAACGAGTGCCGGTCAATTTGCGAAAAAATAGGCGTAAAATACAGAATTCGCGCATGGGAAGCGTAAGCTTACCGCGTTAGAAAGAGGAAACGATGGAGAAAATCTACGAGGGATTATGTGAAATTTGCGGAGAACAGAATGTTTTGCTTGACGAAATTATGAAAGAGCATACAAGCTTTAAAATAGGAGGACCCGCGAAATATTTTGTGACGCCGTCTGACGGTACACAGCTCACAAAAACAGTTGAATTTTGCAATGAAAATAATCAGGAGTATTTTGTTCTCGGAAACGGAACTAACCTCCTCGTGTCAGATACAGGATATGACGGGGTTATCATACAGATAAGAAAATATTTTAATGAGCTCAGGATAGAAGGAGACATGATCTACGCAGGCGCGGGATGTCTCCTTTCAAAAGTCGCGGCAGCTGCTGCGGCGAAAGAGCTTGAAGGATTTGAATTTGCCGCCGGAATCCCGGGAACAGTCGGAGGAGCCGTCGTTATGAACGCCGGAGCCTACGGCTCGGAGATCAAAGATGTCATAGAGGGAGCTCTCGTATGCATACCGGGAATAGGAGAAGTCAAGGTCCCGGCGGAAAAACTTGAACTCGGATACAGAACGAGCGTATTTGAAAAAAACGACTGGATCATTACAGGGGCGGTTTTCAAACTGAAAAAGGGCAGCGGCGTTTCAATAGAAAACAAGATGAATGAGCTGCGAGAAATGAGAAAAGAAAAGCAGCCGCTGGAATTTCCGAGCGCGGGAAGCTCATTTAAAAGACCTGAAGGCAATTTCGCGGGCAAACTTATAGAGGACGCAGGATTGAAAGGCTTTTCTATCGGCGGAGCTCAGATATCGGAAAAACACGCCGGATTTATTATCAACAGACAGGATGCCGACGCGAGCCAGGTAATGGAACTGTACAGATATACGATGAGGAAAGTTGAAGAAACATCGGGAGTAAAACTTGTACCGGAAGTTAAATTCCTGGGTAACTTTGATGAGAAATGAGGCAAGGTAAATGTCGTTTTCATCAGATTTGAAAAACGAACTCGGAAAAGTGATCGACAATCCGAGGCACTGCAGGATAGCTGAACTGGCAGCGATCATGTGCATGTCAGGCGTAGTAAGAAGAAATGACAGGGGAAGATATGTCATAAGCGTATCTCTTGAAAATCCGATACCCGCCGAAGTTTGTTCGGCTCTTCTGAAAAAAGTTTTTGATATGGAAACGGAAATAGAAGAGAGACGATCAAACAGAAATCTCGCGTTATACAGCTGCGAAATAGAGGAAAAAGACTCAGTCGACGTGGCCAACGCTTTAAAGATCAGGATAAGAGAGAACAAGATATTTCCGGATGTGGAAAGCCTGACGGAAAATACCTGCTGCAGAAGGGCGTTTTTGCGCGGAGCGTTTATAACCGCAGGATCGATAAGCGACCCTGACAGACATTATCATCTGGAAATTCCGTGCAGGGATATATACAGCGCGCAGCAGATAATGATGATAATGAACAGGCTTGGGCTTGAACCCAAGATGGTTGAAAGACAGAATCATTATGTCGTATATTTAAAAGACAGCGAGCAGATAGCGGACATGCTGGGACTTATGGGCGCCAGAAAGAGCCTTTTGGAGCTTGAAAACGCGAGGATAAGGCGTGAAGTAAGGGGAAATATAAACAGGCGCGTCAACTGTGAAACAGCGAATATTAATAAGACTGCACACGCCGCGGCGCGTCAGATTGAAGATATTTTGCTTATAAAAGAAAAAGCCGGGCTAAGTTCCCTGCCTATGGGACTTGACGAGATGGCAAGAGTGAGGTTAAAATATCCAGAAGCAAGTCTTAGTGAACTGGGAACATATCTTGAGCCGCCGGTCGGCAAATCAGGTGTGAATCACCGGCTTCGAAAGTTAGGTGAGATCGCGGCTTCGCTAAAACGCAAGGAGGAGAGTTGTTATGATCAGGAAACCGGTAACGGTAAAAATTTCAAATGGACTTGAAGTACGTCCGATTGCTATGCTTGTTCAGGTTGCAAGCCAGTTTGAAAGTGAAATTCATATCGAAAGCGGATCAAGAAAAGTCAATGCCAAAAGTATCATGGGTATGATGACCCTTGGACTTGACACAGGAGATGAAGTTATTATAACGGCGAATGGAATCGACGAAGAGCTGGCCATGGAAAAAGTGGAAGAATATTTGTCTAACAAATAAATAAAATGATAAAAACAAAAAGCTGCCGCAGGGCAGCTTTTTTTGCTATGTATAAGATGGAGTTTCTTCTTTTGTTAATTTCAGAGCTGTGAAAGTTTCTGGATCGCGTTGTCGGCGATCATAAGATAGCCGTGTTCGCGAAGGAAATTTTCAGAGGCGTCTGAAACATGATCTGATGAGCTGTATTCGGACAGAATATTGCATGTCTTGTTAAACATCTCGGGCTCTTCACCTTCGCTGTGTATTATCAGGATGTAGGCGTTGTTTTCAAATTTGTAAAGAGAATTCTTTGCCTTGAGATGATGATCCACAGCCTTTGCTCCAAGGATAGCGTCGTCCAGCGTCATAAACCGGAAAGCTTCCAAAAGAGGGGATGCAATATTGTTATCAGCGTTCTGATCCTCTCCGGAATTATTTGAAGAAGCTGCGCCGTTATTTTGACCGGCTTCGTTTTTCTTTATATTTAACGCCGCTTCGGTCGCTTTTTTTATCAGGTTGAGGATCGCGTCCGCGCCTGAAAGATGAACGTCGGCGCTTTTTTGCGCTTGCGGGTTGGAAAAGCTGGAAAAACGGGTGTCGAGCTCTTCGGGATCCGTTACTTTAGTTATATTCAGCACAAGGCGATCCCGCATCGGGATTGCTTCTATCATCAGAGGACTTCCGTTGGCGTCAAAACCAACGTCGTGTTTTGCCTGAGCCATCATATCGTGAAACAGATTTTTTGCCTTTTCAGATCCGTATGAAAGCTCGTCAAGAGTAATTTTTCTGCTTGAAAGCTCATCGCTCATAATAGTGCAGCGTATCTGGTTTTCGTTGATTTTTTCTATCTTCATATATTATCCTTATCTTTTTATTAAATGTAAATAGTATAAAACAGTATTTTATTTTTTGCAATTAGAAACAATATCATATACAATACATAGATAAGAGAAAAATATTTATAAGTAAAATGAAAAAGGCAAACAGATAAAATGAAAAATACAAATAAGAGAAACAATAAAAAAAAGAATGAAAAGACGCCGATCCCGGTGATAGTAGCCGGACTTATCATAGTAGCGGTTGTATGCATAGTTTATGTTGTGGTAAATGGAATGGGGCCGAACAATACAGTAGCGGATCAGAACAGGCTGTTCGCGATGCCAGATGATTCAAGCGCTGCCATTATCATAAACGGAGAGCAGATCGAAGAATATGGAAAAGTCATTGACGGCAATGTATATATACCATATGACACGGTCTGGGATAATATTAACAGCGGATTTTATCTTGAAAACGATACTTTATATATGACGCTTCCGGCAGAGACGAGAACATGGAATATTAATGACGGCAGCGGCGCCATTTACAGGGACGAGGCAGGCATAACATATATTTCGGCTTCCTGCGTAAAAGACAATTCGGATATCGAAATGGAGATATATCAGGATCCTGACAGGGTTGTGATCAGAAACGACTGGACTAATATAAAGCTTGCGACAGTGACAGAAGAAACGCCTATAAGACTCAGAGCTGATGAAAGAAGCGAGATAGCAGTAAATGTTTCAGAAGGAAATGAAGTTACGCTTGTGGAAGAAGGCGAGAGCTGGGCGCAGGTAATATCACCTGACGGTCACAACGGATTTATAAAATCCGAATGCCTGACAGATATAAGAGACGCGGTGCATGAAGCGGATCTAGCGTATGTTTTCGAGCCGATAAAATATCCTGACAGGATAAGGATGGTATGGCATTATATAGACAGCGTTGAAAACAATATATATCTTGACGGCATGCTTGTCGACGCGCATGGTTTAAATATCATAAGCCCTACGTGGTTCAGTCTGTCGGCTCCCGACGGAAGTATAGTTTCATACGCCGACGCGCAGTATGTGGAAAAAGCCCATTCCCAATACGGTCTCAGTATATGGGCGATGGTAGGCGACTATACGGGCGAGGACAGCTCGACGGGGCAGATACTTCAAAACACAGACAGCAGACGCAATCTGATAAATCAGATTATGCAGCAGGTTTTGACTTATGGCCTTGAAGGTATTAATATAGATTTTGAAACTATCACATATGAAGAAGCACCTGCATATCTTCAGTTTTTGAGAGAGATCACTATAGAAGCTCATAAAAACGGCATAATAGTCTCGGTTGACAATTACGTTCCGACTTATACGAAACAGTACAAACGCAGTGAAGAGAACAAGATAGTGGATTATGTGGTGATCATGGGCTACGATGAGCATACTGTTTCATCAGATGAGATAGGTTCCGTAGCGTCGATAGGATTCGTTGAAAACGGTATTATCGATACTTTAGAAGAGGTTGATCCTGAAAAAACTGTTTTAGCGGTTCCGTTTTATTCAAGGGGATGGAAAGAAAATTACGGAAGCGCTGAATTTGAAGTTGAAAATGTCTATATGACGGAGCAGCAGGATTATATAAAAGAGCATGGTATAGAGGTTTACTGGAATGAAAGCGTGGGACAGAATATGGGAAGCGCCGAAGGCGAAAACGCGAGATATTCTATCTGGCTGGAGGACGCCCAGTCTATCGCGAAAAAACTTGAACTTGTAAACAAATATCAGCTTGCCGGAGCTTCGGCATGGCGAATAGGAATGGAAACGCCGGACATATGGGACGTCTGGGAAAGTTATTTAGGTTAACGGAAAGGGGAAAATGATGGAAAACTTCAATGAAGAATTTAAAACAACTTTAATGGGCGGATTTGATAAAGAAGACGTTCTCGCGAAGTTTAAGGCTCTCAATGATGAGTCTTACGCGAAAAGAAGCAAAATGGCTCTTGAAATAGAAAAACAGATGAAGATCATCGAGGAAAAAGACAAGATCATTGCGGAAAAAAATGAAGAGATCGAGTCATTGAAAAAAGATATACACGAAAAATATCAGAGCTATATTGATAATTATGATACTATCGGAAAAATTGTTTTTGAGACGAGGGTTCAGTCTGAAAAAACTATAAAAGAAGCCAAAGAAGAAGCTGAGAAAATCATAAAAGAGGCTAATGAAAAAGCTCAGCACTGCAATGACAAAGCTCAGCTCGAAGTGGAAAGAAAACTTGCTGACGGAAAGAGAAAATACAATGTTCTCCAGGAGGAGATAAACGAACTCATTCAGCTTGTAAATCAGGTTCAGCATAAATTTATGCAGTCTTTTAAAGCTATCCATGAGATTTCAGGATCAATAAACGACGAAAACTACGGATCTGACATAGATGAATGTTTTGACGAAGAAGACGAATGATGAGAGCGAAGATTGTTTGTTTAGACAGAAATGATCCGGATGAAGAACAGATCAAAGAAGCGGGAGAGATTATATTAAAGGGAGGTCTTGTGGCGTTTCCCACTGAGACAGTATACGGACTCGGAGGAAACGCTCTCGATCCTGAGGCGTCAAATAAAATCTATACGGCAAAGGGAAGACCTTCTGACAATCCCCTTATAGTGCATATCGCAAGCTGGGAAGATCTGGATAAAATAGTAAAGGAAATACCGAAAAAGGCCCATATACTCGGAGAAAAATGCTGGCCGGGACCCCTTACTATGATATTTAATAAAAAAGATATCGTTCCAAAAGAAACTACAGGCGGCCTTGATACCGTAGCGGTAAGATTTCCAAGCCATCCGGTGGCAAGAAAACTCATACTTGCCTCAGGAGGATATATCGCCGCTCCAAGTGCGAATATATCAGGAAGGCCGAGCCCGACAAAAGCGGAGCATGTGATAGAGGATCTGGCGAACAGGATAGACATGATAATAGATTCAGGCGAAACAGACATCGGACTTGAATCTACGATAGTCGATTTCACATCGGAAAATCCTGTTATTTTAAGGCCGGGATTTTACTCGGAAGAGGACATCCGTGAAATAATAGGCGATATTGAAGTTGACAGAGCCCTCATAAAAAATGACAGCCGGGTAAAACCAAAAGCGCCTGGTATGAAATACAGGCATTACGCTCCGAAAGGCGACCTTACCGTTGTCGAGGGCGAACGCGGCGAAGTAATAGACGAGATAAACAGGCTCATAAAGGAACATTCAAAGCAGGGACAGAAAACAGCGGTTCTATGTTCCGACGAAACAAAAGACAGATATATGGGAGCTGAGGTAATTTCCCTGGGAAGCCTCTTGAAAGAAGATGAGATAGCGCATCATTTGTTTGACGTTTTAAGGACGCTTGACAGCAGAAAAGTTGAGGTCATATATTCAGAGGCGTTTTATACTCAGAAAATAGGCGAGGCTATTATGAACCGTCTGCTTAAAGCAGCGGGTCATAAAGTAATAGATTTAAAAAATAAAAGGTAAAAGGTGAAAAGGAGAAAAAATCATGATAGCTTTAGGTTGTGATCACGGCGGTTTCGATCTTATGCAGGAGGTAAAAAAACACCTCGAGGAAAGAGGGCTTGAGTACAAAGATTACGGTACATACAGCAAAGAATCCTGCGACTATCCGGTATACGGAAAAGCGGTCGCAAACGCGATTGTAAGCGGAGAGTGCGACAAGGGAATCCTCATTTGCGGAACAGGAATCGGTATTTCTATCGCCGCTAATAAAGTAAAAGGAATCCGTGCGGCTGTCGTTTCAGATACATTCAGCGCACAGGCTACAAGAGAGCACAACGACGCGAATATCATCGCTTTCGGCGGACGCGTCGTAGGAGTTGGTCTTGCGCTCAAGATCGTAGATACATTTCTTGATACGCCGTTTTCAAACGGAGAACGTCACAAAAAGAGAATCGCTCAGATAGAGGATTGATTAAGAAAATATTGATAAAAAACAGTCGTGGGATAACCATGGCTGTTTTGATATAAGAAGAAAAACAGGAGGCACCATGAACGAAAAACGCGCGGACTATATAACATGGGATGAATATTTTATGGCGGTTGCGAAACTGGCGGGTATGCGGTCGAAAGATCCGAATTCGCAGGTCGGCTCCTGCATAGTAAGTCAGGATAACAAGATTCTGTCGATGGGATACAATGGATTCCCTATAGGATGTTCAGACGACGAATATCCATGGTCAAGAGAGGATGAAGATCCTCTCAATACAAAGTATCTGTATGTGACCCACAGCGAACTGAACGCTATTTTAAATTACAGGGGAGGCTCCCTTGAAGGCTCAAAAATGTATGTGTCTATGTTCCCATGCAACGAATGCGCAAAAGCGATAATTCAGGCGGGAATAAAAACGCTCATATACGATGTAAACAAATATCCGACGTCGGCTTCCGTGCTTGCTTCCATGAGGATGCTCAAATCAGCAGGAGTAGAAGTGAAAAAATATAAACCAAGCGGAAGAAAAATCGAAATGGATGTGTAAAAAATAACGGATATAAAAAATGGCAGTGCCGCGATCGCGACACTGCCATTTTTTGCGCGATATACCTGGCAAGCAGCCGCCGTGCTTGCACGAGCGGATATTTGCTGGGTAACGGTCAACGAGTGGCAATGCCACGAGATGAGCGAGGTATCGCGCAGATCGGATAGGGAAGAATACTTCCTCTATCCGATCTATGTAAATCTGAAAGAAAATTTGCTTCGCATTAAACATTAATTACCATGTGGCAGATAGTAAATGCCAGAATGATAAATGATGTAAGGAATCCGCCAAGCCATACTGAACCTGTTTTCTTTGCAAGGACTCTGCCGAAGATCGCAGATAACGGAAGGATCAGAAGAAGTCCGAAGAGCATGATTCCGGCAAGCGCTGTCGGGAACGGCATCCCTGTTAAAGCGATCCAGCTCTCGGAAGTTGTTCCCGGGATATATTGGATACCGCGTACATGTGTTGCGAACAATGTGCCGTAATCGTAAATGAACATTATGAGCAGTCCGCCGATAGAAGAAAATCCTATGAGAATGTAGTTAAGGATACTCTTTTTACCGTTGATTCGTGTCAGCGAGTTGTAAACAACATTTACGATCAGGCAGAAACCAAACCATACCGGAAGGTATTTAAGGAATGCGATCCAGCGCTCTAAGTTCATCGGCTGAAGGCTGAATTTGAAGAATGTAAATGTTGAGCCTGTTGCCGCTGCGAGCAGCGTTATCAGTGCGTAGATCAAAGCAAATGATATAACCGCGAGCAGCAGAGCTCTGAAAACTTTTCCTGCCGGGAGTTTGAGTCCTGTGTTATCAAATGTAGACTGAGATTTTTTCTTACCCGTAAAGTATGCGATAAGGTAAATAACCAGTACTATAATTCCTACAACTCCGCTGAAGAGCATGAGTGAGTTCATCGGCGCCATATTGAATATCTCGTTAGGCATGAACTTTGTAAGGAACTTGAACCACTGCGGCTGCATATAGTAAGGGTAGCCTACGAGAGCATAATAGAGCAGCGGAGCCGGAAGCAGGAATATAATATACCATATCGCGTATTTGACACCGCTCTTTTTATCAGTGATGGTACTGATAGAAGCAGCTTCCTCGCGGCATATAGCTTTGAAGAATGGGATGCGGATAAGAGTCATGGCAAGAGCTACAAAGCTGATGAGCGCTGCGATAAGACCGATCAGTCCGCATGCCGCACGGCCGTGCCATACCTGATCCGTAGCTGCAAGTTCGCTGACTCCGCCTTTTAAGGTGATGTCAAAGAAATCGATACCGTATGATATAGCTGTTTCATCATAATAAGTGTCCGAATGAGTTCCGTTGAAGGTATAAGCTGCACGGAGCGGCTGGTACGTAAGCGCTGCGGAAGCGGCTGCCGCAACAGCTTCTTCTCTTGATAAAGGAGTAGCTGTTGGATCTCCATAGAGGAAATAAGTTCCTGACTCTACATTTGTAGCTCCGCCTGTGCCAAGTTTAAATTTGAAGCTTTCCGTATATTTACTTGCGTCGTCAACTCCCCAGAGAAGACCAGAGAATTCGTCATATTCGCCTTCGATGGTACATATATTTACAGGCGCGAGATAGAGCGGGAATACACCGTTTTCTTCCGTTACATTGTTATAAGTGAGATCCTCTGTGTTGCGGACATTGTAGTTATATCCCGTAAGAACCATTGAACCCGGAAGAACGATTCCTGAATTCATCGCGTCGGCGTAAGCGGCTGTAGCGGCGTCTGTTTCGTTCATGCCTTCTTCGGTATACTGTGCAAGGCTTGCGTTATATACGGCGGTCCATCTTGTGTAGGCAATATATGCGCCCTCCTGGATAGCTGCCGTACCCATTGAATGACCGAGCATACCGATCTTTGTAAGGTCTACAAAATCATATTTCGCGAACTCCTGCAATGCGCTGAAAGTTCCGAGATCGGGAGCGTAATCTGCTACGCTTCCCATTTCTACCTGGCTGTATCCGCTTTCAGGCAGCGGAGTTTCGCCGTGACCGTAGAGGTCGAGCGTCATGACAACATATCCGCGTCGTGAAAGTTCGATAGCATTCGGCTCCATATCGTCTGATGAGGCTGTGTAGCCGTGGCAGAGCAGAACGGCAGGAGCAGGTGTTTCTGCCGTGGCCGTTTCGGGAATGTACAGTTTGGCGTGAGCAGTTGCACCGATATCAGTTGTAAAAGTTAATTCTTCTGTACGCACCTTACCGCCGTTTGTCAGTATGCTTCCTGATACGACAGACGTGATGATCATTACAAGGATGCAGATGATCAAAACGATAGGAGATGCGTTCTTTTTTAATTTTTTCATAAAAAAAGTTCCCCCCCTTCTTTATTTTCCTGAACTTTAACATTTCCGGAAAAAGATTAAAAGAGGAGAAACAGGGTTGTCATTGACAGCGTCTGTCACGAAACATGACAACGTTTCTAAGAGGAAAAATTTCGGACCATCCGAAAGGATTTTCGTAATCAATTTTGTGAAGACTCAATTCTTCTGTTCCGAGCCGCTTGCCGTCTGCGTAATCGATAAAACCGCCAAAAGGATTTTCTATTGGTGAAGATTCCATGGCTTCACGAAAAGATTCCCATGTAATTTCTTTGCCGGAGACTCTTTTGAGGCCTTCGCACAGAAAATGAGCGCCTATCCATCCGCAGTGAGCGTATCCGTTCATGGCATAATCGCCGAGCCAGTCGGATGCTTCGTTAAGAGCAGCCATGTGTCTTTGACTTGTATAATCAAGCCACCCAAAGGAATATATGTCGAATTTGTTTTTGATGACAGGTATAAGCCGCATTGCGATAGTAACGACTGTGTTGACATAGGATGTCAAAACGGTCTTGCATGTGTCTGTTTCAGCCAGCGCGGCAGCAATGTCAGGGAAACTTTCCTGGCCGGCAGCGATGATTATAAAGTCAGGATCGTAATCTTTCATGGAAAGAACGGTGTCGCGGATTGATTTCAAAAACGCGCTCTGTTCGAGCATTTCAGGAGCCGGGATAATTTCTGAAAAAGAATCTGTCTGATGCTCTTTTAAAGTACGATTGATTCCGGATAAAAGATCATGCCCTATCGTTGTATCGGTATATAAAATGCCGATCTTTTTCGCATTAAAATCATGGATGGCGATTGACGCCATTGCCCGCCCCTCGGTGATATAGACCGGTTGGATAGGATAACAGTTGGCTCCGGACATAAAATCCATGGCATGTTCGTTATAAAGAGCGCCTACGCCTGTTCCGAAATAAACTACAGGCATACCGCTTTTTTTGATAAGATCAAGGGTCTGCATTACGATCGATCCGCCGAAATGGCCGACATATGCAAATATCTTGTTTTCATTGAGATAAGATGACAGGATGGATTCAGCTGTTTTCGGATCGTATCGGTCGTCGGTATGGATAAATTTAAGCTTTCGGCCGTCGATCCCGCCTCGGGAGTTGATCATGTCGAAATATGCTCTGATGCCGGCGTTGATCGGATCGCCTGTGCTTGCAAATATACCGCTTTGAGCTGCGCTGTTTGCGACAACAATGCAGTCTTTTGATACTCCGGGTGTATTAGTTTTCATTTTTTGAACACTCCTGGTCTTTTTGTTGCATTATTATTTATGATATCATAAAATATCTTAAAACAGTTTGTAAAGCGAAAAATGACAGTTGCAGTATTTGTCATTGACAATGACAGGGGGAAAAAGCAGTGACGTTTTCTGAAAAATTGGACATGCTGTTGAATATTACAAACACTCCGAATAATCTGCTCGCGAAAGTATTGTCTTTGGATCCTTCTTATATAAGCAGGATACGTCACGGCAGGAGAAATATTTTAGGCGGAGATTATATAGAAAATATCGCGGACTTTTTTTCGCACAGATGCATGAAAGAATATATCTTATCCGCTCTGGCGGCCGCGATGGAAAATAAAGAAATTGAAACAGTTAAAACCGAGGAAGAACTGAAAGAACGGCTGAAGACGTGGCTTACAGATGAACATTCGAAAAGCGGCGGCGTAAAAAATCTATTTAAAGATTTTGCTCAAATTTCTAATGAGGAAACCGCTAAAAAAACAGCGGCGGACAGAGAAAGATCGGCGGCGGAGAATTCAAATCTTATGATGTTTTACGGAAACGTAGGCAGACGTCAGGCGACTCTGTCACTGTTTAACAGGATGCTGTCGAACGAAAAACCCGGAATGCTTCTTATGTTCAGCGATGAGAACTCAAAATGGATGAAGGAATCGGAAGAGTTTGAGCGTGAATGGGAAACGCTTTTGTGGCAGCTGATATTGAAAGGCAACAAAATAAAAGTTATCCATAAAGTCAGCCATGATATCGATGAAATGATGGAGGTCGTGCATAGATGGCTTCCGCTTTATGTAAGCGGCGCGGTTGAACCGTATTATTATCCGCGTCTCAGAGACGGAATCTACAAACGTACTCTGACGGTGGCGCCCGGATGCGCTGCGGTATTTGCCACTTCGATCGGGGAAAGCGGAGAAAACACGCCGAATTTTATGGCTACCGATAAACTGACTGTTGATTCTTTTACAAATGAATTTTTCAGTTATCTGACTCTTTGCAGGCCGCTTATGAAGATCAGCACTGCAAAAAGATCGGAAGAAGTACTGGCTAAGCTGTATGAATTTATCACCTCTGACGGGCCGCTTACGATACAGGGAAATTCCATTGGAATGATGACATTGCCGATAGGACTTATAAATGACATAAATTGCGGCAAAGAAGTAAAACAGAGGCTTTTGGAAAGACAGGAACTGTGGAGCAGAAGATTTGAAGAAAAGCTGAAAAAAGACGAAGTCTATCATATAATCCGCCTGCATGATATCGCTGATCTGAAAAAAGGCAGTGCATGCATAAGATTTATATCTGAAGACGATAAGCTGGCGCTGTATTATACGACGGAAACATATAAAGAACATCTGAAGAATATATACAGACTCATGAAAGAAAATGAAAATTATCATGTTTTGGTAACGGCAAACGGCGAAAACAGATTTTCGGTGTATTGCAATGAAAATGAGGTAAGAATATTCAAAGATGACGAACCCGCGCTGATATTTGAAATAACGGAGCAGAACATGGTTTCAGCGTTCGGTGATTATTTTGAACAGGAGATCATCCTCGGTTATTCGGAACGTACACGCAAAAGAATGCAGAAAATAATAGAAGATCTGATTTATTTTCTCTAAGATAAATGTTTAAAGGTGGAAGAAATGGATAAAACGGTAAACTTTCTGATGGAAATGTCAGAGCGGCAGATACAGTCAAGAGAATTTTTCAATACATTTCTTCTTGATTCAATCGAACGGAATTTTGGATTTTCAAATACGGTTATTTTTGTATTTGACCTGAATAATCATGCCTTATCACGTATTGATAAAAACGGCATAACAAAAGAAAATCCCTATGATCTAAACGACGACCCGGTCGGTGATAAGATATACAATGACGCTGTCAAAGACGGACTGACATATTTTAATACGACGCCGAGAATATATAAATTCACCGGGATCATAAATAAAGATTATGATAATTCGGAAACCGCCCGTTTTCTTGAAAAAAATTTTCATATGCATTACGGCATGACGATGGCTATGGGTATGAAAGCATATCTTCGCATCTGCATTATGAAAACCGAGGCGGAAGGGGATTTTGACGAGGAGGATATAAGAAGGATCGAAAAACTGTATACTTATATCACGTCGGGTTACCGCAATTTTAAGAAATACGAGCATCAGAGGATAATCTCGCAGATCAAAGACAGGATAATAGAATCCGGCGATACGGCGTATCTTATCACAGATGATTTCATGAATATACTCGATCATAACAGGCAGGTAATCGAATATCTGAAGGATATAATCGGAAACAGAGCGCTGCAGCAGATGCAGAAAAAAGGTTCATTTCAATGGGCGCTGTATTTTTTGAACAGTATAATTACGACCGGTGTTCATAACGACGGCGTCAGCAATATTAAAGATTACAAGATTTCGGTTCATACATTTGAGCAGAAGTATATGCACGGCATCGTCGACAGATACCACTGGATCACTATCAGGAAGATTGCCAAAGATACCGAAGCAAAGAATAAAATACAGGAATATAAGCTTACAGCAAGAGAGATGAAGGTTGCGCAGCTGCTTTGTGAGGGAAAAACTTATAATGACATAGCCGATGAAATGATGATAAGCTATCATACCGTGAAAAATCATGTTTCTAATATATTTAAAAAATGCGGAATCGCCAGCAGATATGAGCTGAGCGTTTTAATGGAATGAAAGCATGGATACTGCTGATGTTTTGTATATCAGCAGTATTTTTATGCCTGAAATGAAACACAGGGAAACTTTCCTAGTAAAAAATAGTAGTATGTCCCGATATGAGCGGCATTTTATTTCGGATACAATATATTGCAAAGAAGAGGAGAAAACAGTGGAGCACAAAGCGATTCAGTTTAATATTCAGAGATTTACTATTCATGACGGACCCGGGATCCGCACAGAAATCTTTCTGAAGGGATGTCCGCTAAAATGCCAATGGTGCAGCAACCCGGAGGGACAGAATGCTTTTATTGAACCCGGGATATATCGTTCTAAATGCATCGGCGTGTCAAAGTGCGGTGACTGCAAGGGTATATGCCCGGTTGACGCAATTAGTTTTTATCGGAATAAAATATGCGCAGTCAATCGCATTAAATGCAGCAACTGTATGGCATGCGTGGACGAGTGCTGCAGCGAAGCGATCAAATCCTGGGGCAGCAGTATCACAGTATCTGAGGCAATGGAAATCATAAAAAGAGATAAAGGTTTTTATGACAAATCAGGAGGCGGAGTGACTGTTTCCGGTGGAGATCCGCTTGTCTGGGCCGATTTTGTGCAGGAGCTTTTTAAGGAATGCCGAAAGGAAGGGATTCATACATGCCTGGAATCGACTTTCCATTTTGAAAGATGGGTTATGGATAAAGTCCTGCCGTACACCGATCTGATAATTTCAGATATAAAGCACATGAATACTGTGATTCACAAAAAATATACGGGTGTCGGCAATGAGCTGATTCTTGAAAATCTGAGAAGACTTTCGGAGGGAACTGTTCCTGTCATCTTAAGGATACCTGTGATCCCCGGTATAAACGATGATATGAAAAACATGAAGGATTCAGCCGATTTTATAATAAATGAAATGCATGGAAATGTAAGGACGCTTCAGCTGCTTCAGTTTATGCGGCTGGGAGAAGAAAAATACATATCTCTTGGTCGTCCATATGAGATGGGATATATAAAAATGTACAGAAAAAGATTCGCGCGTCAGGTTGAGAAAATAAGAGATTATTTCGTCGGACGAGGAATACATTGTACGGTTGGAACAAAAGAAAAAGGAGAAGAGAAAAATGACAGTAGTTCAGATGCATAAACCCCATGGAGTTGATCCTTTTGACAAGACATATTCATTGGGATATAAGGTCAATCATGAAGACTGGTCGCCGTATCCGCGTGTAAATCATCTTCGCAAGACTTTTTTAGACAGGGAATATTATATCGATGTGGAACGTTTCCGCAATGTTACGGCGGCATATAAAGAAAATGAGGACGCCACAGCCGAAATGAGATGCGCGCGAGCATTTGAAAAAATACTTATGAACGCGACGCTATATATTTACGACGAGGATCTGATATTGGGCGAGATCGCGGCGCCTGCTAAGGAGTCGCCGCAGTATCCGGAGTTTTCGGTAAACTGGATGCTTTATGAGGCGCTTCATGAGCCGTTTGAAGAGCGTGAACACGATCAGTTTTATTTTAAGAACGATGAGGACAGAAAAGAATTTATTGAACTTTGTCAATACTGGAAAGGCAAATGCGTCGACGACTATGCGAATGCGTTTCTGGACGACGAGCAGCTGAAAGGTTCTCAGTCGGGAAAGAAGATATTTCAGACAAATCTTTATCATTACGGCGGCGTAGGCCACTGCGTGATGGACTACGGGAAAATACTGCGCATCGGATATGACGGAATGATCAAACAGGCAAAAGAAGGACTGGACAGACTTAAGAAGACGGATCCCGATTTTGCGGTAAAAAGAGAATTTTATAAAGCGGCTATATATTGTTACGAGGCGGCCAAAAAATATATTTTAAGATATGCTTATCTTGCGGAAAGCAAAGCGGAAGCCGAAAATGATCAAAAACGAAAAGAAGAATTGTTGATGATGGCAGAAAACTGCCGTCAGGTGGCGGGCGGTCCGGCAAAATCGTTCTGGCAGGCGCTTCAGCTGTTTAATTTTGCGACTACTCTTACTCAGATAGAGGGAAACGGCCATTCGATTTCATACGGAAGGATGGATCAGTGGCTGTATCCGTATTACAGAGCGGATATAGACAATAAAGTAATAACTCAGGAGTTTGCTCAGGAACTGCTTGAAGTCACATATGTAAAGATGAATAATCCTACGAAGATTCGTGACGGCGGAACAGCCAGGGTGCGTCAGGGACGAGGGTTTGGCGGAGAGTGTCTTACGATAGGCGGCGTTGATAAAGACGGAAACGATGTGACGAATGATCTGACGTTTATGCTTCTTGACGCTTCGGTACATACAAGGATGATGTGTCCGTGGCTTCTTGTCCGTATGCATGAAAATACGCCGTATGAATTAAAAGTAAAGACGGTTGAATGTATACGCGCCGGTTACGGTCATCCGAAGATCTTTAATGACGCTCCGACGATAAAGTGTATGATGAGAAAAGGATGTACCCTTGAAGAGGCCAGAGACTATGCGGTGGTCGGATGCGTGGAGCCTAATCTTCCGGGAAGAGAATACGGATGGCATGACGCAGCTTATATAAATACCGTAAAATTTATGGAGATGGTGCTTAACGGCGGACGCTGTCTTGACTGCGGACCTCACTGTCCGAGATGGGAAAAATGCGGCGCGTTGGGAAAACAATTGGGTCCTGACACCGGAAGTCTTGATACATACAAAACATTTGAAGAAGTTTTAGAAAGCGTAGATAAACAGTTCGAATATTGGACTGATCAGATGTGCAGCACGTTAAATGTTATTGACAGAGCCCACAGAGTACGCAAACCGCTTCCGTATCTCTCGGGATTTTTTGAAGGATGTCTTGAAAACGGCGTCGACATAACAGCCGGCGGAACAAAGATAAACGGTATCGGACCGCAGGCCAGCGGAATCGCCAGCTGCGCCGATACGCTTGCGGCGATAAAACAGCTCGTATTTGATGAAAAGAAATATACGGGATCACAGCTTTTGCAGGCGCTGAAAGATAACTGGACAGGACATGAAAAACTGTACCGGCTGATCAACAGCACAAAAGTTCATCATTACGGAAATGACGATGACTATGCCGATGATCTGTTCAGGTTCATGTTTGAATGCTACTGCCGTCATCTTACGGGCAGAAAGACGATTCGCAATGGAGAGTTTACTCCCGGTGTTTATTCTGTAAGCGCAAATGTAGGAATGGGATTAAATACAAATGCGTCCTTGGACGGAAGAAAGAGCGGCGAAGCGATCTCAGATAATATGGGACCTGTTCATACCGACTGCTGCTCTCATGATTACTGCGGGCCGACGGCGCTTGCGCATTCGGTTAGCAAAGTGGATCATTCGCTAGCCACAAACGGAACGCTTTTAAATGTGAAATATCCGCAGGAAGCCGTTGCCGGTATCGAAGGCCGCGATAATCTTGTAAATTACATAGATGAATATCTGGCGTTGGGCGGCATGCATATCCAGTTTAATATTATGAGCTCAGCGACTATGCGCGCGGCTCAGAAAAAACCTGAGGATTATAAAGACATGTTGGTACGTGTCGCTGGATACAGCGCGTATTTTGTAGAACTCGGAAAACCGCTTCAAAAAGACCTGATACAGAGAACTGAATTGTCATTCGGATGAAAAAAAGAATAAATAATGCCGCTTGCCTTTGGGCGTTCCGGCGCAGTGTACTCAGAACGGAAATATAGAATACTGGCAGTGCGCTCTCTGCGGAAAATATTTTGCGGATGAAGCCGGATTAAACGAGATTACACAGGAGGCGACTGTGATACCGATGAGCGGTCATGACCTGGTAAAGACGGAAGCAAAAGCGCCGACATGCACACAGGCGGGAAATACACAGTACTGGCAGTGTACGGTCTGCGGAGCAGAAGATCCGAATTATGTTCCGGAAAAACCTGAACAGACACAGAAACCTGAACAGACGCAGAAACCTGAGCAGACACAGAAGCCTGAACAGACTACAAAACCGGTACAGGCAGGAAATGCTGATAAACCTGACTCAGGTAAAGGAAACGTTTCTTCGGCGCCGACAGGCGATACGAATGATGTTTCTATGTGGGCAGGCGTGATCGCGGTAGCAGCAGCCGGACTTGTAGGCACTGCGGCAATAAAAAGGAAAGATAAAAAGTAATACAAATTGATGACAAATGGTATAAGGCGCGGCCGCGAAATCGGCTGCGCCTTGTTTTTGCCGGAAAAATAAACTTTTAACATAGGAAAAACAGTGTTACGACGTTTTTCGTAGGGTTATGCTCTTGACATTGACCTGTCACATGATAGAATATAATTTTGTATGATTATAATTACCGCACAGGGAGGAAACACCGTGAAAATATATGAAGAATTAGTAGCAAGAGGGCTCATAGCTCAGGTTACAAACGAAGAGAAAGTCCGTGAACTTATAAATAATGGAAACGCCACTTTTTATATAGGATTTGATCCGACGGCGGACAGTCTTCATGTCGGCCATTTTATGGCGCTCTGCCTTATGAAGAGACTTCAGATGGCGGGCAACAAACCTATCGCCCTTTTGGGAGGCGGAACAGGTATGATCGGAGATCCGTCAGGAAAGACCGATATGCGCAAGATGATGACAAAGGAAACCATCGAGCATAATATTGAATGCTTTAAGAAACAGATGAGCAGATTCATCGATTTTTCAGATGGAAAGGCGATGATGGTAAACAACGCCGACTGGCTCCTTGATCTTAACTATGTTGATATGCTTAGAGAAGTAGGACCTTATTTCAGCGTAAATAACATGCTCCGCGCCGAATGTTTCAAACAGCGTATGGACAGAGAACTGGGACTCAGCTTCCTTGAGTTCAATTACATGATAATGCAGAGCTACGATTTCTATGTATTATATCAGAAATACGGATGCAACCTTCAGTTCGGCGGAGACGACCAGTGGAGCAACATGCTGGCGGGACGTGAACTTATCCGCAAAAAAATGGGTCTTGAAGACAAGGACGCGAAAGCCGAAGCGATGACGATCACGCTTCTTCTCAACTCTGAAGGAAAGAAGATGGGCAAGACAGTGAGCGGAGCTGTATGGCTCGATCCTGAAAAAACTTCACCTTATGATTTCTATCAGTACTGGAGAAACGTTGGAGACGCGGATGTACTCAAGTGTCTTCGTATGCTCACATTCCTGCCCCTCGAGCAGATCGACGAGATGGACAAATGGGAGGGAAGCCAGCTTAACAAAGCTAAAGAAATCCTTGCATATGAGCTGACAACTCTCGTTCATGGCGATGAAGAAGCTAAAAAAGCGCAGGACGCCGCAAAATCGCTCTTCGGCGGTTCGGCGGACAACGCGAACATTCCTTCATTGGAAATCTCAGCGGATGAAATCGAAGGGGATACGATCGACGTTATCACTCTTCTTGTCAAAGCTGAAATGGTGTCAAGCCGTTCAGAGGGAAGACGCGCGATCGACAAGGATAAGAGTGTTTCTATAGACGGTGAAAAAGTTACAGACGTATTCGCGACTGTTGAGAAGAGCAGACTTGCCGACGGAGGAATCCTTCTTCAGAGAGGCAAAAAGAAATTTAAGAAGATTGTTTGCAAATAATATATACAGGGAGAAAACAATGAAGAAATACGGTGTAAATGAATTGAGAAAAATGTTCCTGGATTTTATGGAGAGCAAGGGACATTTAATAATGAAGAGTTTTTCGCTCATTCCTCAGAATGACAAGAGCATTCTTCTGATAAACGCGGGAATGACTCCGCTCAAACCTTATTTTACCGGAGCGGAGATACCACCGAGAAAAAGAGTAGCCACATGTCAGAAATGTATCCGTACAGGCGATATTGAAAATGTCGGAAAGACAGCGCGTCACGGTACATTCTTTGAGATGCTCGGAAACTTCTCTTTCGGAGATTATTTTAAACATGAGGCTATCGCGTGGTCATGGGAGTTCCTTACTAAAGTTGTGGGACTTGATGAAAACAGACTTTATCCGTCGGTTTATATCGATGATGACGAAGCTTATAATATCTGGAAAGACGAGATCGGAATAGCTCCTGAAAGAATCTTTAAATTTGGAAAAGAAGAAAATTTCTGGGAGCACGGCTCAGGTCCATGCGGACCATGTTCTGAAATTTACTATGACCGCGGAGAAAAGTACGGATGCGGCAAACCTGACTGTACTGTTGGCTGCGACTGCGACAGATATATGGAGATATGGAATAACGTATTTACGCAGTTCGACAATGACGGCCATGGAAATTATACTGAGCTTGAAAACAAAAACATCGATACGGGAATGGGTCTTGAGAGACTTGCCAGCGTCGTTCAGGACGTTGATTCTATCTTTGATGTGGATACTATTCAGGCGCTCAGAAACAGAGTATGCGAGATCGCGCATAAAGAATATATGAAGAACCATGAAGACGATGTTTCGATCCGCCTTATCACGGATCATATCCGTTCGGCTACTTTCATGATTTCTGACGGTATCATGCCTACAAACGAGGGACGCGGATACGTTTTGAGACGTATAATCCGCCGTGCCGCGCGCCATGGAAGACTGCTTGGAATCAACGATCTTTTCCTGGCCGATCTTGCGGCTACAGTTATTGAAGGAAGCAAAGACGGATATCCTGAGCTTGAGGAAAAACAGGACTTTATCTTTAAAGTGCTTAAGAACGAGGAAAGCCAGTTTAACAAGACTATCGACCAGGGACTTAAGATCTTAAGCGATATGGAAGAAAAGATGGCCGCTTCAGGAGAAAAGATTCTCTCCGGCGAAGACGCGTTCAAACTCTATGATACATACGGATTCCCGATGGATCTCACAAAAGAAATCCTTGAAGAAAAAGGATACGGAATAGATGAAGAGGGATTCAAAGCTGCCATGAACGTGCAGAAGGAGACGGCGCGCGAGGCGAGAAAATTAAGCGGCGCCAACGATTCATATATGGGAGCCGACGCGACGGTATATGATGAGATAGATCCTTCCATAACGACGAAATTCGTTGGGTACACTGATCTTACCTGTAAATCAAAAATAGTAGTACTCACTGATGAAAAAGAAATCCGCAAAGACCTCATGGAAGGCGAGAGCGGAACAGTTATAGTAGAAGAAACACCGTTCTACGCGACAATGGGCGGACAGGAAGGCGATACAGGCGTTATCACAACGGCGAACGGAAAATTTGAAGTAAAAGAGACAAAGAAGATACGAGGCGACAAAGTAGCTCATGTCGGAGTAGTGGTTCAGGGCATGATTTCAGTCGGCGATGAGGCGGAACTTAAAGTCGATACATCAGAAAGACGCGATACATGCAAGAATCATTCCGCGACGCATCTTCTTCAGAAAGCCCTTAAGACAGTACTCGGCTCTCATGTAGAACAGAAGGGTTCTCTTGTGACTCCTACAAGACTTCGTTTTGACTTTTCGCATTTCGAAGCCATGACACCGGAGGAAATCAAAAAAGTAGAAAAGCTTGTAAATGAAGCTATCGAGGAACAGTATGAAGTTAGAACGGATGTCATGGACATCGATGAGGCGAAAAAGAGCGGCGCGATGGCTCTTTTCGGAGAGAAATACGGTGAAAAAGTTCGCGTAGTAAACATGGGCGGATATTCCATCGAGCTTTGCGGCGGTACTCACGTATCAAATACGGCGCAGATCGGCCAGTTCAAGATTATATCTGAAGCCGGCATAGCCTCAGGCGTAAGACGTATAGAAGCCCTTACGGGACGGAATGTTCTCGAATATTACGCTAATATGGAAGAAAAGCTCAACAGAAGTGCCGCTCTGCTTAAGTCATCGGCGGATGAGCTTGAAGGAAAGATAAATCATCTTTTAAATGAAAATAAAGAACTCAAATCAGAGAACGAATCGTTAAAGAGCAAGCTCGCCAAAGGCGCTGTGTCTGACGTAATGAACTCCGTTACTGAGGTTAAAGGCGTTAAACTGCTGGCAGTATCGGTTCCTGAGCAGGATATGAATTCCTTAAGGAACTTAGGCGACGAACTCAAGGCGAAACTTGGCGAAGGCGTTGTTGTGCTCGCGAGTGAAAAAGGCGGCAAGGTAAGTCTCTGCGCCATGGCTACCGACGGAGCCGTTAAAGCGGGAGCGCACGCCGGAAATATTGTAAAAGCGGCGGCAGGCATCGTCGGCGGAGGCGGCGGCGGACGTCCGAATATGGCAACCGCGGGCGGAAAAGACGCTTCAAAAATTCCGGATGCTATCGCGGCAATCCCTTCAATCTTAGAGGGAATGCTCAAATAACACCGCGAAGAAAGGTTGGAACTCTTAATTGGGTAATAAAGAAGTATCAGTACAGAAAAAGAAAGAACTTAAAGAGGCCATGTATGAATGGCTCGGCAAAAATGAAGAAGAATTCAGACAGCTGATGTCATACTACAGATGCGCCATGATGGAGATCGAAACAAAGTTTAACGTGCTCAAAGAAGAATTGTCGTTAAAGTTTGACAGAAACCCAATTGAAGGCATCAGAACGAGAATAAAGACGACAGACAGTATTTTTGAAAAGCTTATCAGAAGAGAGTTCCCTGTAACTATGGAAAGTCTTGAAAGAAATATCAACGATGTGGCGGGAATCAGAGTTATCTGTTCCTTCCCGTCTGATATTTATCAGCTGGCTGACGCGCTTCTGTCCCAGGACGATATAATCCTTATCGAGAAAAAGGATTATATGAAAAATCCTAAGCAGAA
>CASEDW010000057.1 GCA_949286775.1 uncultured Eubacteriales bacterium
CAGTTCCTTTGGCGGCAAAATTTCTTCTTCTTCATGTGGGTAACCACAAAGGTCGATATTATAATTGCGGGCAGCAATTTCCTCTACCGTATACTTCTTAGCTTTATCAAATCCATCAATTGAGATTTCTTTACGGTCATTCCACCACTCGATAGCAGGAGCGAAGTGTTCCAGCTTCATAGGTTTCGTTTTTGAAAAATTCTTGTAACCTTCTGGCATATCAAGGCGATAGAACCAAGTCTCTTTTGTCGGGCCGGTATGATCGAAGAACAAGATATTAGTGGTGATCGAAGTGTATGGCGCAAATACGCTGTGTGGCATTCGGATTATAGTATGCAAATTGAATTCGTTCATAAGCTTTTCTTTGATTGCCATCTTAGCATTATCTGTTCCGAACAGGAAACCGTCTGGCAGGATAATGGCGCACCGCCCATTCTTTTTCAGACGGTACATGATTACTGTCATAAAAAGATCCGCAGTTTCACTGCTCCGAAGTTCGGCAGGAAAATTCTGCTTTACAGCATCCTTTTCGTTACCACCATATGGAGGATTCATAAGAACTACATCGAACCGGTCGGATTCTTTGTAATCCCGCACATTTTTTTCCAGAGAATTGCCGTGTATAATCTTTGGATTATCAATATCGTGTAATAGCATATTGGTGGCGCACAGCAAAAATGGGAGAGCCTTTTTTTCAATACCATATACAGAATTACTGTATAAAGTTCGATCTTCAACGGTATTAACCTGTTTATCCAGAACCTTTAGCGCAGAGGTCAGGAAACCGCCTGTTCCGCAGGCAAAATCTGCAATTGATTCACCCAGTTTAGGCTGGATCATCTGAACCATAAAATCTGTTACGGCACGTGGTGTATAAAACTCACCGGAGTTACCGGCGCTTTGGAGGCTCCGCAGGATAGTCTCATAGATTTCTCCAAAGGCATGGCGATCTTCATATTCTTCAAAATTGATCTCATCGATGACGTTGATCACCTGCCTTAAGAGGATACCGTCCTTCATATAGTTGTTGTTGTCTTCAAAGGCTGTACGGACTATAATCTGGCTCATAGGTGTGTTTTCGTCAATCTCAATAGCCTTAAGCTGGGGAAAGAGTTTGTTATTGACAAAGTCTAAAAGCGCATCGCCAGTGAGAGCCTTACCATCTTTATTATCTACGGCCCAGTTGCGCCAACGCAGTTCTTCTGGAATGATCGATACATAATCGTCATTGTAGAATTCCCAGATTTCTTCTTTGGCATCGTAGACTTTAAGAAACAGAATCCATACCATCTGCTCAATTCGCTGTGCATCACCATTGATGCCGGCATCGTTTCGCATAATATCTTGAAGTTTTTTTACAAGATTATTTAAACTCATTTTGATCTCTCCTTATGCTGCATATATTTCCTCTTGTAATTCATGGATAGCTTTCAGGTATCCAGCTTTTCCGCCGAACAGTTTTGCAATTTTCATAGGGGTGCCAAACTGCCGGAATGGATCATTGGAGAGAATCTCCAAATTGTCAATATCCCGGATACCGTCATTCATATATTTATCCAGCAACGCTGATAATACATCCTGTGCTAATCCGGAATATTTATAAAGGTAGCCTCGTTTTTTTACATTATTTACACGTTCAGCTTTGGTGAGAGGAACTTTATCATATGCAATGTGGCAGATGAGGTCAAAGTCGTCAATATCTTTTTGTCCGGAAACTTCTCGCAGCGCCTCAAGTAACACTCCGCGTTCCTGCAATTCATCGATGATAGCTTGTTTTCGCTGTTCGCCGTTCCATGCACGTAAGAAAGAGTCCAATGTGGCATATTCTCCGAGAATATTTTTCTTTGAGTAATCCGTTACGCTTTCCGTGATAAGTTTGCCGTCTTTATCATAGTATTGAACACGTTCGTTTAATACTCTTACTTCCACACCTCTGACACGAAATTTGTGCTTTTTCTCTGGAGGATTGTTTATGATATCACTAGGCTTAATAGTAGGAGAAACAGGTGGATCATCTGGTTCTGTAGGCGTAATGTCAGGATTATCTATAGGATCATCTATGACAGAAATAGGATCGCCGTCAAAATCAGGATCTGCAAAAAGCCGGCAGGCATTACGAAAATCCATAATCGTAAAATATTCTTTGCCATAATCAGGTTTCAATCGTGTGCCGCGTCCTATAATCTGCTTAAATTCGGTCATGGAATTTATATTATTATCCAGTACAATAAGACGGCAGGTTTTACAGTCTACGCCCGTTGTCATAAGTTTTGACGTGGTTACGATAACCGGATATGTGCTGTCTTCGGCGATAAAATTATCCAACTGGGCTTTGCCCTCAGCATTATCACCTGTAATGCGCATAACATATTTAGAATTTTGTGCCACCAGATCATTATTTTCATTTATTAGCGCCTGACGCATCCTTTCTGCATGGTCAATATCAACGCAGAAAACAATGGTTTTAGCAAACCGATCATTTTCTTTTAAAAATCTGGTAATGCGTTTGGCAACTGCAATGGTGCGATCATCAATGATCAGCGTTTTGTCATAATCTTTTGTATTGTACTCGCGATCATCTATCTCATAGCCGTAGATATCCTTTTGACCGGCAAGCGGACGCCAGCCTTCCAGATCTTTGTCAAGACCTACACGGATAACTTTGTATGGAGCTAAAAATCCGTCGTCAATTCCCTGTTTCAGGCTGTAGGTGTATATGGGAGTACCAAAGTAGCTGCTGTTAGATACTTCTTTTGTTTCTTTAGGTGTGGCGGTAAGGCCGATTTGCGTAGCATGGGAAAAATATTCCAATATTTTACGCCAGCGGGAATCCTCTTTTGCGGAACCTCTGTGGCATTCATCAATTATAATCAGATCAAAAAAGTCCGGCTTAAAAGCACGGAATGGTTCTTCATTTTCGTCTCCGGCAAGCTGTTGATATAGCGAGAGATATATCTCATAGGAGCTGTCCAATTTTTTTCCTTCGATTTTTGTCATAACTCTTGCAAAGGGTTTAAAATCCTGCTGCATTGTCTGATCTACAAGAACATTTCGATCGGCAAGGAAAAGAATTTTACGTTTAGTACCGGATTTCCAAAGCCGATGGATAATTTGGAAAGCCGTATATGTTTTGCCGGTGCCGGTTGCCATGACGAGCAAGATACGGTTCTGTCCATGGGCGATAGCGTCAATAGTGCGGTTAATTGCTATTCTTTGATAATATCGCGGCGTTTTGTCTCCCGGTTTAAAGTAATATGGTTCTGTAATCAGTTTTTCCTGATCGGGCGTAATCTGCTCTATATTTTTGTAGCGCATCCATAAATCTTCAGGGGAAGGAAATTCATCCAGCGATATCTCTCGTTCTTTTCCGGTTTTCATGTCATGCTCAAGGAAACCATCACCATTTGAACTATAAACGAAAGGTACATCTAAACATTCGGCGTATTCTATACCCTGCTGCATGCCGGCTCCAATGCTGTGTTTATTATCCTTAGCCTCCACGATAGCAAGTGGAAGATTGGGACGGTAGTAGAGCAGATAATCTGTTCTTTTACGTTTTCCTCTTGCAGTAACATTGCCTCTTACAATGACGCGGCCATCAGTGAAATTATATTCCAGTTTAATCTGCTTGAATTTATCCCATCCGGCTGCTTCAATTGCCGGAGTGATGAACTGAAGTTTAATGTCCTCTTCAGTCATTTCATGTTTTTGCATTAATTCGCTCATATTTAAACCTCCTGATTCCGATAGCAAAAAGTTATCGGAAGTTGATGGGGTCAAAGGGAGCGGTAAAGCTGCCTCTCTAACTCAGATAATTATAGCATAAATCGCAAAAAGTAAGAGCAGTTTTTTTATTGCACCCTCCGCAAAAAAATGCTACGATAAAAAACAAATGTTCGACCGAGGCTAAGATGCATTTAACCTCGTATTAAAAATGTATTTATCGGCAAATTCATGATATGGAGAGATTATGGCGTTACAGTTTGTTGCGGGACCGTCAGGTTCAGGAAAATCTTATTATTTATATAAAACGATAACAGAGGAAGCGAGAAGAAATCCCGATGAGAGATTTCTTTTTATGGTGCCTGAACAGTTCACGATGCAGACGCAGAAAGAACTTGTAAAGGCGCATCCAAATCATGCCCTTTTAAATATAGACATCATAAGTTTTAACAGATTGGCGTACAGGGTATTTGAAGAGACAGGATATGCCAGCGCGCCGATTCTTGAGGATACCGGAAAGATACTCGTTCTTCAAAAGATATTAAATGACAACAAAAACGAGCTTCAGATCCTCGGAAAGATGTACGACAAAATAGGAGCTGCGGCAAAGGTCAACTCTCTGCTTTCAGAATTTACCCAGTACAGAGTCGACGTATCTGAAGTGAGAAACACAGACAAAAAGCTTCCCGAATTATTAAACAGAAAGCTTAAGGATATAGAGATCATCTCCGAAAAATTTTCGGAATATATGAATGAAAGATATCTGACGGCGGAAGAAGTTCCGTCTGTCTTGAGCACTGTAATAGAAAATTATGAAGAGCTTAAAGGAGCGACTGTCGTATTCGACGGATTTACCGGATTTGTGCCGACTCAGATGCTTGTCGTTGAAAAGCTTCTGAAGATGTGTAATAGGGTTATCGTATCGGTTACAACGGACAAGGCAGCAGGCGTTGCGGTAAAGAGCAGCCCTTCAAATCTTTTTCATATGACGCATCAGATGGTTGAGAATCTTTTGAAGGCTGCGGCAAACTCAGGAGCGGAAGTGCTCAAAACCGTCTATATAGAGCCGTCTGAAAAAAGCAGATTTAAGAAAAACAGCGCCCTTAGTTTTTTGGAAAACAAGCTTTTCAGATATGAATATAAAAAATACGAAAAAGATCAGCAGAGCATATTTATAGGGGAAGCCCGTTCGCCGCGAAAAGAAATCGAGGCGGCGGCACAGGTTATTTCCAGGCTGGTCAGATGTGAAGGCTACAGATACAGAGATTTCGCGTTTGTAAGCGGCGATCTCGAAACGTACGGCGAAAATACGCGGCAGATATTTGAGGAAAATGATATCCCCTGTTTCCTTGACCAGAAGCAGAGCATCATGTCGAACGCAGCCGTGGAATTTATCAGAGCGGCGATAGATATCGCGTCCGATGATTTTTCTTATAAAAGCGTTTTCAGATTTCTAAAAAGCGGCATGACCGAATTTACTGCCGATGAGATAAGCCTGTTTGAAACCTATGTCATAGCGAACGGAGTAAAAGGATACAGGAATTATCTGAAGGAATGGGAAAGGCTGTGCAGCACCATAGACGGATCTCAGCTTGAAATTATCAATGACATAAGGGTCAGATTTGTTGAACTTATCAAAGAGTATATTGAAAAATATAAAGTGAGAAACGCCACGGTCAGAGAGCGCTCTACGGCTGTCTACGGTCTTCTCGTTTCATGCAAAATACAGGATAAATGCGAGATGATGGCGGACGAATTTGAAAGCAGAGGAGAACTTTCAAAGGCCAAAGAATACCGTCAGATCTTTAAAATGATAATAGATTTCTTCGAAAAATATGTTGAGATCCTGGGAGATGAAAAAGTATCGGCGCAGTTATACAGTCAGATGGCCGACGCGGGATTTGAGGATATGCGCCTTGGCATAATTCCTCCAAATCAGGATCAGGTCGTTATCGGCGATATCGAAAGAACAAGGCTTAAAGACATAAAGGTCATGTTTTTCGCTGGTTTAAATGACGGAATAGTTCCAAAACCGGCGGATAAGGCGAATATTCTCTCCGAAACAGACAGAAAAGTGCTGTCCGATATGGACATCGAACTTGCGCCTGATGCAAGAAGCGAGATGTACAGGCAGAGATTGTATCTCTATCTCAATATGACGAAGCCGTCCGAAAAACTGTATCTTTCATACAGCATGACAAGCATGGGAGGCGACGCCCTTCAGCCGTCATATCTGATAAATGTGATCAGGGAAATGTTTCCCGGCATAAGCATCATGAAAACAGACAGCGCAAATTTTTCGGAAAAGATAGAGACATATACCGGAAGAAATGAGCTGCTGCTCGAGGGATTTGAAAAGATAGAGGAAAAAACGCCTGAGGATGATTTCCTTGAACTTGTTTCTTTTTTCAGGCAGAGCGACGAAGGCGAGCTGATAGTACACAGTCTGATAGACGCTGTGAGCTTACGTAAACCTGATACAAATATCAGCGCTGCGGCGGCGAAAATGATCTATGGAGTAAACAACAGTTTTTCGGCGTCAAGAGTCGAATGTTTCGGAAAATGTGAATTCAGTCATTTCCTTAAATACGCGCTGCAGCTCAAAGAAAGGGATGTATTTGAATTTACGGCTGCCGACATAGGAAATATTCTGCACGAGGCGATAAAAGAGTTCAGCAACAGCTTGAGTGATAAGGATATTGGTTCTCTTACAAAAGAGGAGATAAACGACGCGGCGGACGCTGCTTTTGAAAAAGCTTACCAAAACGGCAGAAACAACGCCGATTCGAGTACAAGCAGAGCGTTTGATATGATGCGTTTAAAGATGATAAACAGAACTACTGCTCTTTGCATGGTCGAGCAGATCAGGCAGAGCGAGTTTGTGCCTTTTGCCTCTGAAAAGGAATTTGTAGTAAACGGCGTTAAAGGAACTATCGACAGAATAGATATCTGCAAATCAGATATAGGAACGTTTTTGAGGATTATAGATTATAAATCATCATCAAGAAAACTTAAACTCGATCAGCTCAGATACGGAGTTCAGTTACAGCTTCCGCTTTATCTTGCGGCTGCAAAAGACATCGTGCGCCCTGTCGTAAAAGGCCTGTCTGAGGCCGCCGGGATGTACTATTACGGAATGGGCAGCAGTATGGTGGAAGTAAACTATATGGAACAGGAAGTTGACGATGAAAAGAGGATAAGCGAGTTTAAGCTGAACGGTATTTCAAGAAAAGAGCCTGAGATATTAAGACTTCTCGATAAAAATCTGGACGGACCGGGAACTTCTTCAAACATAATCAATGTTTCTATAAATAAAAATGACAAAAAAGGCGATAAGGAGCTTAAGCTCAGCAAATATTCGAGCGTGGCTTCAGCCGATGATTTTAAGAACATAGAAGATTATACGAGACATCTCTTGAAAAAATTCAGAAAAGAGATCGAAAGCGGGTCGGCGAAGATCGATCCTAAAGAAGTTGCCGGCAGCGACAGCTGTGAATTCTGCGAATTCGCGTCCATATGCAAATTTGACGAAAAGATACCGGGATTTAAGAAACTCAGATGCGTTGAAAAAACCAACGAGGAAAATATTAAGCTTATGATCGAAGAACTGTTTGGAGGAAATAAAAACGATGGCGATTAACTGGACAAAAGAACAGACGGATGTCATTACCCACAGAGGCAAAAATATGATCGTCAGCGCGGCGGCAGGTTCGGGAAAGACGGCTGTTCTTGTAGAGCGCATTATTTCGATGATAACAGACAGTGAAAAAAGCATCGATCTTGACCGCATGCTCGTCGTTACTTTTACAAAGGCGGCGGCAGGCGAGATGAAAGAGCGTATCAGAAAATCTCTCGAAAAATTTATTGCCGAAGATCCTGAAAACGAACGTCTGAGAAAACAGTCGGTGCTGATACACAACGCCCATATAAGCACTATTCACGGATTTTGTTCCGACATCATAAAAAACTATTTTTATTATACAGATATAGATCCGGTCTTTCGAATCATGGACGAGGGCGAGAGCAGGATAATGCAGTCGGATTGTATGCATGAAATCTTCGAAGAGGCCTTTGAAAGAGGCGATCGGGACGTCCTTGAGTTCGCGCTTTCTTACGGAAGCGGCAAGAGCACAAAAAATCTTGAAGATGAACTTCTGGAAATATATAAAAAGATAATTGCGGAACCTTGGCCGAATGAATGGCTTAATGAGGCGAAAGAAAGATGGACTTATCGGGAAGATAAGGATTTTGAAAACTCGGAGATGATACGTCTTTGCCTTGATATGGTCAAAACAAATTTAAGAAGCGCGAAAGTATACGCGCAGAAAAATCTCGAAATGGCCTTAAACGGCCTTGACAGATATGTTCCCGTCATGGAAGCTGATTTAAATCTCATAGAGGATCTGCTTTCAAACAATACTTTTGAAGAATTCAAGAATGGCTTTGACAATATAAAATTCGAACCGAAACCGCGTAAAAATAAAAATATAACAGAAGACGAAGAAGCCGTCGCGAAACTTTTCGAAAGAAGAGACGCGCTGAAAAACCTGATAAATAAAAAGACAAAAGAAAAATATATGAACACCTCTCTAAAAGAAATAGAGGAGGAGGTAAGGAGCTGTTCGGGATATATCTATACTCTCTGCAGGATTTTGGAATCTTTTATGGAGCGTTTTTCAGAAAGAAAAAGGAAAAACAATCTGATGGATTACAGCGATCTTGAGCATTTCGCCCTTGATATACTGGTAAAGCGAAATGAAGACGGCACAAAGCAAAGAACAGACGCCGCAAGAGAGATAGCATCGGGATTTGATCAGATCATTACCGATGAATATCAGGACAGCAACGATATACAGGAGCTGATATTAAGCTGTGTTTCCGGTAACGAAGAGGGCATAAATAACCGGTTTATGGTCGGCGATATCAAGCAGTCAATCTACGGTTTCAGAAATGCCCGACCTGAGATTTTTACTGGCAAATACAAAGAATACACTGCTGATACTGAAAAAAGCGAAGTCATCAATCTTTCCAGAAATTACCGAAGCAGGAGGCAGGTTGTCGATACGGTAAATCTTTTCTTCAGAAAAATGATGTCGGAAAAGTTCGGCGGAGTTAATTATGATGAAAATCAGCAGCTCAACTGCGGAGCGTCTTTTTCTGAGCAGGATGATGAAAGTATCTATAATACGGAGCTTTTGATTCTTGACAGAAAAGACCCCGATATAGAAAACAGCAAAAATAAAATTGAGGCTATCGAGGCGGAAGCTTCTATGATAGCGCAGAAAATACATGAACTGAAAAAAGAATTCAGAGTATGGGATCGCGACAAAGAAGAGTACAGAGAATTTAAATACAGCGACTGCGCGATTCTTGTCAGGTCAACATCGGATTATTTTGAGATACTTACGAGAGTGCTGCAAAACAGGGATATCCCGGTGACAGCCGAATCAAGGACCGGATATTTTTCAAAAGTTGAAGTACAGGTACTGCTCAATTTTCTGCGTATACTTGACAATCCGTTGCAGGACATCCCCCTTGCCTCTGTTTTGATGTCGCAGATAGCAGGCCTTAATTCTGAGGATATGGCGCGGGTGAGAATTCATACTTTAAACGCCAGTCTTTATCAGGCATGTATCAAATATATGGAAACTGACGGCGGCGATGATGTATACGGAAAATTAAAAAGATTTTTCGAAATCTATGAATCGCTGAGAAAAAAAGCGGCATTTACATCGGTAAGCGGCATCATTGCGGAAATTTTCAGAATGACGGGTTACCGCACATATATAGCTGCCATGCCGGGAGGCAGGCAAAGATCGGCAAATCTCGATATCCTGATGCAGAAGGCTGATGATTATGAGAAGACGAGTTACAAAGGTCTTTTTAATTTTATCAGGTATATCGAAGAGCTGAAAAAAGGATCAGAGGATTTCGGAGAGGCTTCCGTTTTTACTGAAAATACCGACGCTGTGAGGCTGATGACTATTCATAAGAGCAAAGGTCTTGAGTTTCCCGTGGTATTCTTAAGCGGTATCGGAAAGAAGTTTAATCTTAAAGATACTCAGAAAAATATTCTTGTGCACAAAGAACTCGGGTTCGGAATCGACTGGGTTGACTTTGAAAAAGGCAAGAAAAAGAAAAGTTTTTATAAAAAACTCGTAGGCAGTTTTATTAAAAATGACAGCCTGAGCGAAGAACTGAGAGTGCTATATGTAGCCATGACCAGGGCAAAAGAAAAACTGATCATGACTCATATGTCGGCCGATCTTGAAAAGGAAATAGAAAAATCCCTGGCTGATTCGGAACTTTGGAGAGGAAAGGCGGCTGAGGCGGCGCTTTTGGCAGCCGACGGCTTTTCAAAATGGATACTGCCGTCTCTTGCAGAGTATTCATGTTTTGAGAACGTTTTAAATTGGGCGAAAAACGGCAGCGAGGTCAATGATTCATACAGAGGATCAAAGGCGTGCGATTTTATAGACGTAAGTATCGTAAGCGTCGATAAACTCATACGTGGTGAGGCCGAAGAAATAAGAAGGATAAATGAAAATCTTTCTTATATTCCTGAACGAAAAAACGCTCGTATATATGACGCGGACATAAATGAAAAACTTGCCGAGATATTCGGATTTGAATACGCGTATAAGGCGGCGGTGTTTACGCCTGAAAAGGTAAGCGTTTCAGAGCTGAAAAAAAGAAAATATGATGAGGACGACGAGGAAACGCTGGATCTTGCCAATGAAGAAAAGATCATATCTCCATATGTTCCGGAATTTATCAGCAGTAAAGAAACGAAGCTTGCGGGCGCTGAAAAAGGAACGGCTTATCATACGTTCTGGAAATATCTGGATTACAAAATACTTCCGGATGATTTAGCAGACGCAGACGAAAAAATCCTGACAAAGATTCTTTTTGATATGCGGGATGATTTTGTAAAAAGACATTACCTGACGAAAGAAGAGGCCGACAGCATATATATAAAAGATATGACGGCTTTTCTTAAATCGGGGATCGGATGGCGTATGCGTAAGGCATCTCTTGAAAACAAATTATATAGGGAGCGTCCGTTTACGATGAGTTTTAAGGCGGATATGTTAAACAAAAACTGGAGCGATTGCGAGGACGTTTTAGTGCAGGGTATAATCGACGCGTATTTTATCGAAGACGGAGAAATAGTTCTCGTTGATTATAAAACGGACCATGTTTCCGATGAGGAAGAACTTATAAACAGGTATCACAGGCAGTTATTAATTTACAGCGAAGTATTATCAAAAAGCATAGAAAAAAAAGTAAAAGAAATCATGATATATTCGACTGAACTGCAAAATTGTGTTAAAATAACAGAGAATAAACGATGACCGCAAATTTGGTCATTTGAGAAATTAAACGCAACAGGAGACATACGATATGTATTCAGAAGAAATGTACGGATACGGAGCCCAGAGCTCTGTTATAAGAGAGATATTCGCGTACGGTATGGCGCGTAAAAAAGAAATCGGAGATGAGAACGTATTCGATTTTTCGATAGGCAATCCGTCGGTAGAACCTCCAAAGGAGGTTACAGAAGCTTTTATTGAACTTTTAAATACAAAAGCTCCCCTTGAGCTTCACGGATATACTCCGGGACCGGGAGACATGGAGGTTCGCGAGGCTATAGCCAATGATCTTAATGAACGCTACGGCACGTCGTTTAAAGGAACAAACTTTTATATGACATGCGGAGCCGCGGCAGCGCTTAAGATAACTCTTACGGCGCTTTTTGAGGAAGGCGACGAAGCGCTTACGCTTACGCCGTTTTTCCCTGAATATACGGTATTCGCAAAGACGACAGGCTACAAGTTTATTCCGGTTAAGTCGGATCCGGAAACTTTCCAGCCTGACATTAAGAACCTTGAGAATGCCATAACAGAAAAAACAAAATGCATTATATTAAATTCTCCAAATAACCCTTCGGGAGTTATTTATACCAAAGAGAGCATAAAAAATGTAGCACAGCTTCTTAAGAAAAAAGAAAAGGAATACGGTCATCCGATTTTTATAATTTCTGATGAGCCATACAGAGAACTCACATACGGAACGGAAGTTCCTTTTATCACAAAGTATTATGACGACACGATAGTGTGCTATTCATACAGCAAATCATTTTCTCTTCCGGGAGAGCGTATCGGTTATATATGCGTTCCGGATGAGGTTACAGAAAGTTCTAAGATTTATGCCGCCGTATGCGGAGCGGGAAGAGCGCTCGGATATGTATGCGCTCCAAGCATGCTTCAGAAAGTTGTCGAGAAATGCGTAAAATCAAGACCTGCTCTTGATACATATAAAAAGAACAGAGATCTTCTTTACAACGCGCTTTCCGAGTACGGATACAAATGCATCTATCCTGACGGAGCGTTCTATCTTTGCGTTAAAGCACTCGAAGAAGATGCTGAAATCTTCGCCGAAAAAGCGAAAAAATATGAGCTTCTCGTTGTTCCGGGAGACAGTTTCAGCGCGCCGGGATATGTAAGAGTTTCTTATTGTGTAAGCACAGAGATGATCGAAAGATCACTGCCTGCATTTAAAAAACTTATAGAAAACTACAAATGATATTGATTTGAGAGGTTACTTAAAATGATAAACGACAAAAAAGTTCTGTTTTCGGGAATGCAGGCGACAGGAAATCTTACCCTTGGAAACTATCTCGGAGCATTGAAAAACTGGATAACACTTAGCGATGAATATGAGTGCTTCTACAGCGTTGTAGACATGCATTCGATAACTGTAAGACAGGATCCCGCGACATTAAGAAAAAGAGCGAGAACGCTGCTTACTCTCTATATAGCGGCAGGACTTGATCCTGAGAAAAACTGCATCTATTATCAGTCCCATGTATCAGGACATGCAGAACTTGCGTGGATACTGAACTGTTTTACTTATATGGGCGAGCTTAACAGAATGACGCAGTTTAAAGATAAAGCGGCAAAACATGCCGACAATATAAATGCCGGACTTTTCACATATCCTGTCCTTATGGCTGCTGATATACTGCTTTATCAGACAGACGTCGTTCCTGTGGGTATCGATCAGATGCAGCATCTTGAGCTCACAAGAAATTTAGCTGAAAGATTCAACAATATTTACGGCGACGTATTTACTATGCCGGAGGCTTATATCGGAAAAGTCGGCGCGAAGATTATGAGTCTTCAGGATCCTACAAAGAAAATGTCTAAATCCGATGAAAATCCAAACGGAAGCATTTATCTTATGGATGACGCAGATACAGTAATGCGCAAATGCAAGAGAGCCGTTACTGATTCCGAAGGATGTATCAGATACTCAGATGAGCAGCCGGG